>JAGQJJ010000023.1 GCA_020430675.1 Myxococcales bacterium | reverse complement strand
CCTGGGCTCTGCACCGTCAGGGCCGCCGGCTCGGCCGACAGCGACCAGGCGCTCGCGTCTCTCGCCGCGCCTGGCGCCCAGGCCAGCAGCGGGGCGGCCAGCGCGAGCAGCAGCCAGACCGTGCTCGCGGGGCGGGCGCCGAGCGCGGCCAGCGCGATGTCGCCGCCCTCGGCGCGCCAGGCGCTGAGCGTCCAGGCCGCGCCGAGACAGGCGCCGAGCGGCACCGCGAGCTGGGCGACGGCGCGCGGCTGGGGGGCGTGCCCTTCGACCAACGCGGCGATCGCCGCGAGCACGGCTGCGGCCAGCGTGACCGCACCGGCCGCGGCGCAGAACCGCATCGCCAATGACCAGCGAATCGAAGCCATGGGGAAGGATGGTGCCCGGCCGGCGCTTTCTCTACAATGCCCGCCCGTCTGCCCACGCGATCCGCAGGAGGCGCCGGTGCGCAAGACCAAGATCATCGCCACGATCGGACCCCAGACGCGCTCGCCGGCCAATCTGCGGCGGCTCATCGACGTGGGGTGCAACGTCATCCGTATCAATATGAGCCACTCTTCGCAGGAAGAGGCCGCCGGCATCATCGCCGATGTGCGCACCATCTCGGACCGCGTGGCCATCCTGCTCGACACCAAGGGCCCCGAGATCCGCACCACGGTCGTCGACGCGCCGGTGACGCTCGAAGTCGGCGCCGCGGTGCGCGTGCGCGGCGAGCTGGGCACCACCACCGCCGAGGTCGTGCGCGTCACCTACGCCGGCCTGCCCCGCGCGCTCGAAGACGGCACCCGCATCCTGCTCGCCGATGGCCAGATCATGCTCGAAGTCGAGCGCATCGCCCTCGATGAGCTGCATTGCCGCGTGGTCAAGGGCGGCGTGCTCGGCTCGAAGAAGGGCGTCAACATCCCCGGCGTGCGCATCCCCATGCCGTTCATGTCGGCCCAGGACGCCTCCGACATTCGCTTCGGGGTGCGCCATCAGGTCGACTTCATCGCCGCTTCGTTTGTCAACGAGGCCGATGACGTGCGCCAGATTCGCGAGCTGGTCACCGCCGAGGGCGGCGACATCGCCATCGTCTCGAAGATCGAGAGCCGGTACGCGGTGAAGAACCTCGACGAGATCATCGCGGTCTCGGAGGGCCTGATGGTCGCCCGCGGCGATCTGGGCGTCGAATTGCCCATCGAGCAGGTGCCCGTGGTGCAAAAGCGCATCATCGACGAGTGCCGCACCGCCGGACGCACGGTCATCGTGGCCACCGAGATGCTCGAGTCGATGATCAAGAACCCGCGGCCGACCCGCGCCGAGACGTCCGACGTGGCCAACGCCATCTTCGAGGGCGCCGACGCGGTGATGCTCTCGGGCGAGACCAGCGTGGGCGCGCACCCCTTCGAAGCGGTGGCGGTCATGGGCCGCATCGCGCGCATCGCCGAGGCCGAGACCGCGCGCCGCGCCGACCGCCTGCCCGGCGGCGCCCGCGCGTCGGAGGTCAGCGAGCTGATGTGCAAAGCGGCGTGGCTGGCCGCCCGCGAGCTCAACGTCGCCGCCATCCTCGTGCCCACCTCATCGGGCCGCACCGCGATGCGCATGAGCCGCTTTCGCCCCTCGGCGCCCATCCTCGCCACCACGCCCGACATGGCCGTCGCCCGCCGCCTCGCGCTCAGCTTCGGCGTCTTTGCGCTGCCCTCGCGCCATTTCGGTCGAATGGAGAACATGATCCGCCGCTCGTGCCAGTTGATGGTCGAAGCCGGCATGCTCAAGAAGACCGACGTGATCGCGGTGATTTGCGGCGTGCCAGTGGGTCATTCGGGCAATACCAACCTGCTCACCCTGCAGCCGGTCGACTCGCTCATCGGGCGCGGCGCCGAAGGCTGAGTTTTTTGGCGAGTTTTTTTGACGGGCCATCTCTGGTGTCATATACACCTACATGTGGGCCAACCCACATGGAGGTCATCATGAGCCGCGCGAACCGCCGAGTGCCCGTCGACATCTACGTCAACAAGATGATCAACGGGGTGCCTTTCCTGGCCCGCACCAAGGATCTGAGCCGCGAGGGCGTCTACCTGCACCGTCTGCTGGAGCCCAATACCCCCGTCGGTGCCCATCTGGCCCTGGAGTTCATGCTGCCGGGCAGCGAAGAGATCTTCTGGGCGGAAGCCGAGGTCGTGCACGGCGACCCCGATGCCGGCCTGGGCCTGCGCTTCAAGGATCTCTCGGCCCGCCAGAGCCAGCTCCTCGATGACTTCGTGGTGCACAGCTCGGCAATGACCGTCGTCGAGCTGGACAACGCGCCGGTCGCCGCCGCCGGTTGACCCGCCGTCGGCGCCCCGGCACACTCGGGGCGTCGCATGCGCATCCTCACCCTATTGGCCCGCCCTGGCCTCGAATTGTCCGAGGCGGTGACGAGCCCCGACGGCCTGCCGCTGCTCGGGCGCGGCACCCGGCTGACCCGCCGGCACCTGCGCCTGCTGCACGGCGAGGGCGTGCGCACCCTGCAAGTCGAAGACGACCCCCGCGTCGAGCCCTGGGAGCAGGTGCCCCCGGTGCCCGAGTGGCAACGCGCGCTCGACGAGCGCTTCGCCCCGGTCGAAGCCGACCGCCGCATGCAGGCGCTCAAGCAGGCCGTGCGCGCCGTCTACACCGACTTCCTCTTTGATCTGGAGACCTGAGCATGTCGCTGCCGGCCGAGACGCCGGAGTCGCAGCGCCTGCTCGACAACATCGGGCGCCGCATGCTCAAGCGCCGTGTCGACGCGCTCAAGAGCCTGCCGACCTTTCCCGAGTCCATCCTGCGCATCACCCAGGTCATCAACGAAGAGGGCACCCAGGCCTCGTTCAAGCGCATCGCCGCGGTCATCGAGACCGACCCGGTGCTCACCGCGCGCATCCTGCGGCTGGTCAACTCGGCGTTTTATGGCGTCAGCGGCGCCATCGCCACGGTCTACGACGCGCTGGTGATGCTCGGGCTCGACATCGTGCGCGGCCTCATCCTGTCGACCACCGCGATGGAGATCGTCGAAGGCCGCCAGGGCGTGCGCGGCCTTTGGGAACATTGCTTCGGCGCCGCCATCGCCGCCGTCGCGCTCGGCCGCACGCTGGGGCTGCCCCGCCTCGAAGAATTGTCGGCCGCGGCGCTGATGCACGACTTGGGCAAGGTTGTGCTGCAAAGCCAGCTCGGGCGCGAGTACGACGCGGTGGTCAACCACGCGGTGCGGCAGGGAATGACCATCCGCGCCGCCGAAGAGGCGCTGCTCGGCGTGCCGCATGATGAGATCGGCCACTGGCTGGTGAGCCGCTGGCGCCTCCCGCCTACGCTGGCCGAGCCGATCGCCCTGCATCACCGCCCCGAAGACGCCCGCGCCCATCGCGAGGCCGCCGCCGCGGTGCACGTCGCCGATCTGATGGTGCGCGCCTATGGCTTCGGTTTCCCCGGCGACCGCGTGATGCCCGAGATGTCGGCCGCCGCCTGGAAGACGCTGCACCTCAACCCGCACAAGCTGCAAACCGCGGTGGCGCGCATGCACGAGGCCCTGCAGACGGCGCTGGTGCAGGCCAACCTGTACTTCGACGCATGATCGACGACGAGGCCCTCGCCCGGCTGCGGCGCGAGCGCGACCAATACGCGCGCAGCGTGAGCGAGCTGACCGAACGCTTCGATGAGAAGGTCGAAGAACTCTCGCTGGTGCGCCAGGTCGGCGACGCGCTCGGTTCGAGCCTCGATCTGCGCACGGTCGGCGGGCGCACGGTCGATTTGCTGCAAGCGGCGCTGGCACCCGAGAACTGCTCGGTGATGCTCTGCGACGCCCAGGGCGCGCTGGTGCTGCTGGCGGCGCGCGGCGCCTTCGATGAGGCGGCGTCGACCTTCGAGCCGGCCGCCGAGGCGGTGCGATTCGCCGCGGGCAAGGGCATCGCTGGCGCGGCCGTGCGCGCACGTGAAGCCGTGCGGCTCGATGATGCGACCACCGATCGACGCTTTGTCGCGCTCGACTCGCCCGTCGCGCCGCGCAGCCTGATGTGCGTGCCTTTGACGGCGCGCGACCGCGTGGTCGGCGTCATCAACCTGTCCGACTCCGAGCCCGGCGCCTTCGAGCCGCGCCACGAGCGCCTGCTGGCCATCGTGGCCAACGCGGTCGCCATGGCGGTCGAGAACGCGCGCCTGTTCTCGGAGGTGAGCCGCAGCCGCGAGGCGCTGGCCGATGAGAACCGATCGCTGCGACGCCAGTTGTCGGACCGCTTTGCGCTCAGCGGCCTCGTTGGCACCAGCCCGGCGTTTCGCGGCGTACTGCAACTGGTCGAGAAGGTCGCCGACACCACCGCCAGCGTGCTGATCACCGGCGAGAGCGGCACCGGCAAGGAGCTGATCGCGCGCACGCTGCATCACCACAGCGCCCGGGCCGAGGCGCCGTTTGTGGCCATCAACTGCGCGGCGCTGCCCGAGTCGCTGCTCGAAGCCGAGCTGTTTGGCATCGAGCGCGGCGTGGCGACTGGCGTCGACGCGCGCGTCGGCACCTTCGAGCAGGCCTCGGGCGGCACGCTCTTCCTCGATGAGATCGGCGACATGGCGCCGGCGGTGCAGGCGCGGGTGCTGCGCGTCATTCAAGAGCGGCAGGTCGTGCGCGTCGGCGGGCGGCGGGCGCTCGCGGTCGACGTGCGGCTGGTGGCGGCGACGCACCGCGATCTGGCCGCCGAGATGGCCGCCGGGCGGTTCCGCGAAGACCTCTTCTACCGCCTCAAAGTGGTCACCGTGCACCTGCCGCCGCTGCGCGAGCGGCGCGAGGATCTGCTGCCGCTGGCCGCGCATTTCATCGCCCGCTTCGCCGCCCGTCATGGCCGCCCCGAGCTGCCGCTGAGCCGGGCGGCGGCGCGCGCCATCCTCGCCCATCGCTGGCCGGGAAATGTGCGCGAGCTGGAGCACGCGATCGAGCAGGCGGTGCTCATCGGCGAGGCGAATGAGATCGAACCCGGCGACCTGGGCCTCGCCGCCGCCGCGCCTTCGGGCGTGCGGGTCGAGGTGCCCGATGAGGTCGACGACTTCCGCGAGGCGATGGACGAGGTGCAGGGTCTGGCCGAGCGGGCGATGATCGAGCGGGCGTTGCACGAGGCGGGCGGCAATCGGACCCATGCGGCGCGGGCCCTGGGGCTGGCCCGGCGCACCCTGATCTACAAGCTGCACCGCCTGGGCATCGCCTGAGGGGCTGTGCAATCGATTGCACACCGCCGAGAACTTGGTGTGCAACGGTTTGCATGGTCACTCAAACCGTCTGAATCAAATCACTTATCGGCGATGGATTCGCAAAGGCGGTCAGGTCTTGTGTGCAAAATCATGCACACCATCCGCCGCCGCGGCGAGGTTATCCGGCGAGCAGCGGCTGGCACGCCCCGTGCTCAACCCGGGGACGAACCCCGAACGCAGGGAGCCAAGGATGGCCACCTCCGAAGCCTATTGCTACCACCTGCTCGGCCTGCCGGCCGCGGCCACGCTGGACGACGTGCGGGCGGCCTACCGCCGCATCGCGCGCCAGATGCACCCCGATCGGCGCGGCGGAGACGCGGAGCGGTTCAAGGAGATCACCGCCGCCTACAACCACCTGATCGGCCACTTCAAGGTCGATCGGGGGGGCCGGCGGCCCCCGGTGGGCGAGCCCGAGCGTGCGCGTCCGAAGCGGGCGCGGCGCGCGCCGACGCAGGGATGGTCGGGCCGCCGCCCCGCCTGGGGTTCTGAGGAAGAGACCGCCGAGCCGTCGCGCCCCTGGCGGCCGAGCGCCGCCGAGGCCCCCGGTGCCGGGCGGGAAGACCTGTGGCGCGCCGAGGCCCGTCGCAATGCCGCGCGCAAGCGCCGTGAGGCCGAGCGCGCGCCGGCCGGCGAGAACTGGGAGGACGAGTTCGCCGCGGCCTGGTCCTCGTGGCGCGAGACCGCCGAGCGTTTCCACCGCCAAGCGCCCCGCCACGCAGGCGAGGCGTCGGTCGAGCAGGACGAGCACGACACGCTGCGGCCCGAGGTCGAGCGCCCTGATGCCTCGGGCGAGCGGGACGGCCTCTTCGATCGCATGCGCGCCAAGTGGCGCAAGGCCAGGCGCAGCGTGGCCCTCGAGCGCGTAGGCCAGGACGTCTCGCTGAGGCTGCCGGTCGACGTCGACACCTCGCTGCACGGGGGCAGCCGCCTGATCGCCGTGCAGCGCGCCGCCGCCTGCCCGACCTGCTTCGGCGTGCGCGACGAGTGCCCGGTCTGCGATGGCGCCGGTCGCGTTCGGGTGCGCGAGAAGGTGCGGGTCAGCATTCCGCCCGGCGCCCGGTCCGGCACGCGGCTTCGGCTGGAGGGCAAAGGCACCGCTGGCCTCGACGGCGCGACCGACGGCGACTTGTACCTGCTGCTCGAACCCGACGCGGTGCCCGGCTTCCGGCGCGAAGAGGCCGACCTGCACGGCACGGTCAGCCTCAGCCGCGCCCTGGCCCAGTCCGGCGGCTCGGTCTTCGTCACCCTGCCGCGCGGCAAGATCAAGATGAACGTGCCGGTCGGCACCCGCACCGGCGACCGCTTCCGGCTGCGTGGCCAGGGCCTGCCCGCGTGGGGCGGCGGCGCGGTCGGTGATCTGTATCTCACGGTGGCGGTGCGGTGAGCGTGCGGGCCGCGGCGGCCACGCGCCCTGCGGCCTTCGTGCGCCCGCAGGCGGCCGGGCGGCTCGAGCGGCTGGCCGATCGCGTCGCCGGCTTCTTCGGCAACGGCGGTGCGCAGGTGGACTTCACCGCGGTCGATGGCGTGTACCGGGCCGAGCGCCCCGCTGAGCGCCGGGCGCTGGCCACCCCGCGGGCGCCGCGCGCGCCGGCCGAAGCGCATCGGCTCTACTCATCGAGCGGACGCCCGGTCTATGAGATGCCGCCGGCGCTCGGGCGCCACATCGATGTGCAAGGCTGACGATCCGACCACCAAGCCCCCGGCCCTGCGCGCCCACCTGCTGACATGACCGCCGCCGTTGAACCCCGCGCGGCGATCGGTGTATGCAGGCGCCATGGTCAGGGTTGATGTGACCGAGACGGCGCAGCACGGCATTCCCGCGGGGGTCAAGCTGACGCCGATGATGCAGCAGTATGTCGCCGCCAAGGCGCGCTACCCCGACGCGCTGCTGTTCTTCCGCATGGGCGACTTCTACGAGATGTTCTACGAGGACGCCGAGTTGGGCGGCCGGCATCTCGATCTGACGGTCACCAGCCGCGACAAGGAGTCGAGCGTTCCGGCGCCGATGTCGGGGTTTCCGCATCATCAGCTCGCGCCGTATCTGGCGCGCGCGCTCGAAGCGGGGCTCAAGGTGGCGGTCTGCGACCAGCTCGAAGACGCCTCGCTGGCCAAGGGGCTGGTGCGCCGTGGCATCACCCGGGTGGTGACGCCCGGCGTGGTGATGGACGACGAGAGCCTCGATGCGCGGGCCAACAACTTCCTGGTCGCGGTGGTGCCGGTCGGCGCGGTCGACGGCGAGGCGGCGGGCTTTGCGGTGGCCGCGCTCGACGTGTCGACCGGCGAGTTCCGCGCGACCGAGGTCATGGGCCAAAGCGCGTTGCGCTGCGAGCTGGGCCGCGTTGAACCGCGCGAGCTGCTCTTGCCGCCCGAGGGCGAAGGCGTGCCGGCGCTGCTCGGCGAGCGGCTGCGGCGGGTGGCGGTCTCGCGGCCGGGCGCCGACTTCTTCTCGGTCGAACGCGCGCGCGCGGGCTTGCGAGGGCTGATCGGGCCGACGGGCGAAAAGGCGGCCGATGAGCTGGAGAGCTACGGCTTCGCCGCGCCGCTGGCCGTGCTGCGCGCCGCGGGCGCCGCGGTGGCCTATGTGGTCGATACACAACAGAGACTGCCTGACCATACCCGGCTTCTGACCCCGTACCGCGTGCACGACACGCTGGTGCTCGATGAGACGGCCAAGACCAACCTGGAGCTGTTCCGCACGCTGATGGAGGGTCGCAAGCGTGGGTCGCTGCTGGGCGTGATGGACCGCGCGGCCACGGCGATGGGTGGGCGGCGGCTGCGGCAGTGGATGGCCTTTCCGCTGATGGATCCGGCGCGCATCGGCGCCCGGCTCGACGCGGTCGAGTGGCTGGTGGGCCAGGCCGAGGCCCGCGGGCGGGTGCGGGCGGCGCTCAAGGAGATGTATGACCTGGAGCGCCTCAACGGCCGCATCGCCGCGGGCACGGCGGGGCCGCGCGATCTGTGGACGCTGCGGCTCACGCTGGAGCAGGTGCCGGCGGTGCTCGATCCGCTGATCGAAGCCGCGCCGCTTCGCGAATTGCTGGGGCGCATCGATCCGCTGGATGAGGTCGTCGAGCTGGTGGCGGCGGCGCTGGTCGATGATCCGCCGGGGCAGTTGAAGGATGGCGGGGTCATCCGCCCGGGTTTTCAGCCCGAACTGGACGAGCTGGTCGATTTGTCGACCTCGGGAAAGGACTGGATCCTCGACCTTGAGGCCAGCGAGCGCGAGGCGACGGGCATCGCGTCGCTCAAGGTTCGCTACAACAAGGTCTTCGGCTATTTCATCGAGGTGCGCCGCGGGCAGGTCGACCGCGTGCCCGGCCATTACATCCGCAAGCAGACGCTGGCCAATGCCGAGCGGTACTTCACCGAAGAGCTGAAGGCGTTTGAGGACAAGGTGCTCAACGCCGAGTCGCGGCGCTCGGCGCTCGAAGCCGACCTGTTTGCCGGGCTGCGCGATGAGGTGGCTTCGTTTGCGGCGCGCATCGCGGGCACGGCCTCGGCGCTGGCCGACCTGGACGCGCTGTGCTCGCTGGCCGAGTTGGCGCATCGCAACGGCTATTGCCGGCCCGAGGTCGATGACGGCGACGTGATCGATCTGGAGGAGGCCCGCCACCCGGTGGTCGAAGAGGCGGTGGGGCGTGAGGCGTTTGTGCCCAACAGCCTGTGCCTCGACCGCGAGGCGCGCACGCTGGTCATCCTCACCGGGCCGAACATGGCCGGCAAGTCGACGGTGATGCGGCAAGTGGCGCTGATCACGCTGATGGCGCAGATGGGAAGCTTCGTGCCGGCCAGGCGCGCGCGCATCGGGGTCGTCGACCGCATCTTCACCCGCGTCGGCGCCGCCGATGATCTGGCGGCGGGGCGCTCGACGTTCATGGTCGAGATGCACGAGACGGCCACGATTCTGCGCGAGGCGAGCGCGCGCAGCCTGCTCATCCTCGACGAGATCGGCCGCGGGACCAGCACCTTCGACGGCGTGAGCATCGCCTGGGCGGTGGCCGAGCACATCCATGACGTGATCGGGGCCAAGACGCTTTTTGCCACGCATTACCACGAGTTGGTGGATCTGGCCGAGGTCAAGCCGCGGGTGGTGAACTACACCATCGCGGTCAAGGAATGGAACGACGAGGTCATCTTCCTGCGCCAACTGGTCGAGGGCGGGGCCAGTCGCTCTTACGGCATTCAGGTGGCTCGGCTCGCCGGTTTGCCCAGCACGGTGATCGAGCGCTCGAAGCAGGTGCTCAACAACCTGCAGATCAGCGAACACGATGAGATTGGGCGCCCGCGCCTGGCCCATGATGAAAACTTCGTGCTGCCCGAGCACAACATCCAGCTCAGCCTGTTTGCGCCGCCGCCCATCCCCGCGGCGCCAAGCAAGGTCGAGCAGTCGCTGCGCGCGGCCGATCTGAACAACCTGTCGCCGATTCAAGCGCTGAACCTGCTGCACGCCCTGCGCGCCCAGTTGGAAGCGCGCTGACGCCCTTCTCTCGCGCCGCGCGGCCGGGTAGGCTGCCGTCGATCTGATGTGGAGCGCGCGGTGGTCGGCTTCGACGAGGCGGTGGACGAGTATCTCGACTGGCTGCGGGTCGAACGCGGGCTGTCAGCCAATACGCTCGATGCCTACAGCCGTGATCTGGCCGATTTTCGCAAGCATCTCGACGACGAGGACCGCGGCGCCGATCAGGTCGCCGAAGAGGACGTGCGCGGCTGGCTGGCGGCGCGCGTGGCCGACGGGCTCTCGCCGCGCACCCAGGCCCGTGGGCTGGTCGCGCTGCGCGGGTTCTTCGGGTATCTGCTCGCTGAGAAGCACATCGAGGCTGACCCCACGGCGCGCATCGACCTGCCGCGCACCGGGCGGCCCTTGCCCGACACGCTGACACTTGACCACGTCGAAGCGCTGCTCGCCGCGCCCGACGTGACGATCGCCCGCGGTCTGCGCGACCGCGCGATGCTCGAAGTGCTCTATGCCACCGGCTTACGCGTCAGCGAGTTGGTGGGGCTGAAGCTCGGCGAAGTGCACCTTGAAGGCGGCTACGTGCGGGTCATCGGCAAGGGCGACAAGGAGCGCCTGGTGCCGCTCGGCGACGTGGCTCGCGCCTGGCTGGAACGCTATCTGGTCGAGGCGCGCGAGACGCTGACGCCCGGCGATCTGCGGCGCGCGGCGCGCGAGCCGGTCTTCCTGACACGGCTCGGCGGCGCCATGACGCGGCAGGGCTTCTTCAAGCTGCTGCGGAACTACACGCGCGCGGCGGGCATCGACCTTCCGGTGAGCCCGCACAAGCTGAGACATGCCTTCGCGACGCACCTGCTGGAGCGAGGGGCCGATCTGCGCAGCCTGCAATTGATGCTGGGCCACGCAGACATTTCGACCACCGGGATCTACACCCACCTGTCGCGGGCGCGTCTGGCCCGCGTGCACGCCGAGCACCACCCGAGGGGATGACCTTGCCCGACATCGACATCCGCACCGCCGCCGTCACCTTCCTGGCGATCGTGATCTCGCTGACGGTGCACGAGTTTGCCCATGCCTTCACCGCTGATCGGCTGGGCGATGACACCCCGCGGCGCCATGGCCGGCTGACGCTCAACCCGATCGTGCTGTTTCGGGCCTATCCGTTCGGCAGCCTGGTGGTGCCGCTCATCGGCGCGTTCAGCGGCTTCCTCGCCGGCTGGGCGGCGACGCCGGTGAATCCGTCGCGGGTCCGCCGCACGATCAGCGTGCGCACGGCCGACATCCTCATCACCATCGCGGGTCCGTTGAGCAACGTGCTGCTGGCGATGATCTCGACCGGCCTTTTTGCGCTGCTGATGGCCTTCGGCGCCGGCCAGGCGTGGGCCGAACCGCTCATCAGCCTGACCACGTATCTGGTGCTCAGCAACGTCTTCATCGCCATGTTCAACCTGGTGCCCATCCCGCCGCTCGACGGCTTCCAGATCGTGCGGGCCCTGGCGCCCGAGAGCGGGCTGCTGCGATTTTTGCAGCAATATCAGCTTTTTGTGCTGATCTTGTTCATCTTCTACGCCGGACGCCTCTTCCACCCGGTCATCGGCGCGGCGATGAGGGTGCTGGCGACGGTGGCGGTCGGGGTGACCGGATGAACGAAGCGGCGCCCGCGCCGGTGGTGGTCGACGGCGGCGCGTACGCGGTGCGTCTGCCCGTCTTCGATGGGCCGCTGGAGCTGCTGCTGCACCTCATCCGCAAGGACGAGCTCGACATCTTTGACATCCCCATCAGCCGGCTCACCGCGGCCTACCTGGTCACGCTCGATGAGATGCGGCGGCATGGCATCGAGCCGGCGAGCGAGTTTCTGCTGATGGCGGCGACGCTGTTGCAGATCAAGAGCCGCATGCTGCTGCCCCGCCCGCCAGCGGTCGATGACATCGACGAAGGGCTCGAAGACCCGCGCGCCGCGCTGGTGCAGCAATTGCTTGAATATCAGCGATTTCGAGAGGTTGCCGTCGCGATGGACGGGCTGGCGATGGTCGGCCGCGACGTGTTCTTGCGCACCGTGGGCCTCGATCGACCTGCCGACGAAGAAGGCGAGTTGGCGGCGCTCGACGTCTATCGATTGGCCGAAGCCTTCCGCGAGCTGCTGGCCCGCGGGCAGTTCGAAGCGCCGCATGACATCTATGTCGAGCGCATCTCGATCGGCGAGCGCATCGCCCAGATCGCCGACGTGCTCGCGGTGCGCGGGCGCACGACGTTTGCCTCGCTTTGCGTGCGGGCCCGCTACCGCGAAGAGGTGATCACCACCTTCCTCGCGCTGCTCGAAATGGCGCGGCTCAAGCTCATCCGCGTCACGCAGGGCGAGTCGCGCGGGCCGGTCTACGTCGAAGCGCGGGTGGGCGCCATCGGTGAGCTGGGCGAGCAGGCGGCGGGCATGCTGGGCGACGACGGCGCCTGATCAGTCGCTCTCATCGGCGGGTTCGGCCGCGCTGGGCTCGCCCCGCGCGCGCACGGCCTCTTCGAGCCGCAAGCTCTCCAGGTCGCGCAGCGTCGGCAGGCTGGTCAGGCCCGGCAGCGAGAAGGTCTCAAGAAAAGTGCTGGTGGTGCCGTAGAGCAGCGGCCGACCGGGCTCGTCCTGACGCCCCAGGATGCGGATGAGCTTGCGTTCCAGCAGGCTGCGCAACACGCCGCCGCTGTCGACGCCGCGGATGTCTTCGATGTCGATGCGCGTGCAGGGCTGCCGGTAGGCCACGATCGACAGGGCCTCCAGCGCGGCTTTGCTGAGCCGCACCCGCTTGTCAGGCCAGAGCCGGCGCACCATCGGCGCCAGGTCGGTGGCGGTGCGCAGGCGCCAGCCGCCGGCCACCTCGATCAGCTCAATGCCGGTGCGGCCATCGAGCTCGTCGGCGCGCATGGTCGTCAGCTCGGCGGTGACCGCGGCGGCGTCGGCTTTGGCCGGCCACTCCTCTTCGTCGACGGCCTGGGCGATGAGATCGGCGATGACAACCGGCTCAAGCGGGCGCTCGGCGGCCAGCAACAAGGCGCGCAGCAGGCGGCGCAGCGCGGAATCGGCCACGCTCAGCCCGGATCCGCGTCGAGGAAGCGCCCGAGCTGGTCCCGCAGCGCGCGCCCGGCCTCGGGGTCGGCGTCGAGCAGGTTGGTCTTCTCGCGCGGGTCGGTCTTCAGGTTGAACACCTCGATGACGTTCTCGGTGACGTTGTGCACCACCTTGAGGCCATCCTGCCCGATCGCGGCGACGACGTGGGTCTGGTAGTTGGGGTAGGGGAGCTGCTCGGCGAACAACGCCCGCGGCGCCAACGGCTTGTTCTCGGTGAGCAGCGGCACGAGGCTCGTGCCCAGCGCCTTGCTGGCCTTGAGGCCGACAGCGTCGGCCAGCGTCGGCACCAGATCGACCAGCCCGACCACCGCCGACTCGCGCCGCGCGGCCACGCCCGGCATGCGGATCAAGAGCGGCACCCGCGTCTCTTCGTCGTACAGCGTGCGGCCGTGGAAGTGGAAGCCGTGCTCCTTGAACGCCTCGCCGTGGTCGCTGGTGATGACGACGATCGTGTCTTCGTAGAGCCCCAGACGGTCGAGCGTGGCAAAAACCGGCGCCAGGTGGTGGTCGACGAACGCGATCTCGCTGTCGTACTTGTCCATCAGCGCGTCGCCGAAGACGCGCACCGACTTCTGGTTCAGGTACTTGCCGTGCGGCTCGAAGTAGTGCGCAAACAGCACGAAGGGTTGCTCGGCGGGCGCCAGCGCTTCGAGGCGGGCGACCACGCGCGGCGTAATATCGGGCGCGGCCGACTGGGTATTGCTCTCTTTGATGGTCAGGAAGCCGCGGTTGTCCCACTCATCGACGCCCTCTTTGATGCCCGTCGCGCGCTCGAAATACCAATGCGATGTCACCGCTTCGGTCCGCCAGCCGCCGGCGTGGAAGACCTCGAAGAGCGTCTCGGCCTCGGGCTTGAGGCCGCTGTAATTCTTGAAGCGCTCTTCCCATGGAATGCGCGACGGGTAGCGGCCGGTCAGGATCGAGGGCGTCGAACGCGGCGTATTGGGGGCCTGCGACCACACATGGTCAAAGACCACGGCGTCGCGGGCCCAGGCATCGATGTTCGGGCTGGTGGGCCGCTCGTAGCCGTACAGGCCGAGATGATCGGGCCGCAGCGTATCGATCAGGATGAAGACCACATTGAGCCGCGGCTTGGGCGGCGGCGCCTCGGCGACCGGGGCATCAGCCTTCGGCGCTTCGGCGGCGGGCGGGGGCGCCGGCGGTTCTTCTTCGAGAGGCGCGTCACCGCCCTGGCAGTTGTCGTCGATGCCGTTGCCGGGGATCTCCTTGGCGTGCGGCCCGACCGCCGGGTTGCCTTCGTCGCAGTCACCGCCCGCGAGCAGCGCTGACGCGCCGTCGCCGTCGAAGTCGAGCGCCTTGCGGAAGGCGCCCAGCGCCACGCGGCCGACCTGCGCGTCAAGCGAGAGGACGCGCGCCGCCCGAGGGGCATCGGCGAGCGCCACCGTCGTCCAGCCGCCCGCCGCGCCGATGAGCGCGAGCAGAATGACCGACACCGCACCAAAATCCAGTGGGCGCCGGCCCCGTCGCCAGCCGAGCACGATCAGCGAGACACCGACGGCGAGGGCGGCGAGCAGCAAACCGCCGAGCCGCCATGCGCCCAGGTCGAGCCGGCTGATGCGCCACGCGGCGGCCAGCACGACCAGATCGATCAGGATGAGCGGCCACGCCGGGCTTGGCAGCCCGAACAGGCGACCCTTTGGCGCCAGCCGGCCAAGCATCGCGCCGAACAGCGCGCGCAACGGGAAGGCGCAAGCGGCCGCCGCGCCCAACGCGCCCACGCTCGCGAGCCCCACAAACGCCGCCGCCAGCGGGCGCTGCATGAAGCCATGCGCCAGATAACCGGCCGCCGCGGCGCAGACCATGAGCGGCACCAGCGCGCCCAGGCCCGCGAGCAGCCACGCCGCCGACCGGTTGCGCGACTCGGCCGAAGCCGGCTCGACGCCGCGCCATCCCAATTGCGCGCTCAGCCAGCGAATCGGGTGGGTCAGCCGCACAAAAGGCGGCACGACCACTGCGAGCGCAATGCCGACGACTGCGCCCAAGAGGCCGCAAAGCCCCAGCGAGTGGACGAAAAGGCGCATCGCATCGCCCACCGACGCGCCGGTCAGATGGCCGGCTCCGGAGAGCCACACCCATTCGCCCAGGCCAAAAGCGGCGAAGGTGAAAGTTGACGCGCAGACGGTGGCAAAAGGCGTGGGGTTGGGGCGTTCCATGTTGGTGCCCGATTACCCGCCTCGGCGGCCGCTTGTCAACCGACCTGCGCACAATGTGCGACACCGCTTGACGCCCGGCCCATCGGCCACCAACATCCGGCGGCGTGACCTTTCGATGGCCGATCGCCCCCGCGTCCGTCGCGGTGGCCCTCATCCTCGGGGCTTGCGGCCCCGATGACCCCGCGGCCACGCAGCCGGGGGCTGCCGCGCCTTCGGAGACGCCCGCCGACACCGATGTCGACGCCGGGGCCCCGGTGCCGGTCATCGCTTCGGCGGTGCCCGAGGTCTTCCTCGGCC
>JAGQJJ010000237.1 GCA_020430675.1 Myxococcales bacterium | reverse complement strand
CCATCGCGCTCGTTGCAATGGACACCCGGCCCGCGGGCGGCCCCCACCCGGCGCATGGACGTGCAACACGGGCCGCCGGCGGGCGGATCGCGGCTCATGGACGTGCCACACGAGCCGCCTGCGGGTGGCCTGCGCGGCGTCGACATGCCGTCCGGGCCGCCTGCGGGTGGCCTGTGCGGCGTCGACATGCCGTCTGAGCCGTCCGCGGCCGCCTTACGCGGCGCACGCTGGGTGCCGGGCCCATAGATGATGCCGATGGCGACGATAGACATCGAAGGGCGGCAGAAGGCGCCATGATCCTTTATCTTCGAGTGGGACGTTCGTCGGCAGACGGCGCGAAGGCATGCGTGGGGGACCGGCCATGACTGATCGCCAACAAGCAGAAGCGGCGCGCGGGCTGCGCGCCGTTGAGTCGCAAGACAGGTCCGCGGCAGAGACCGAAGCCGATCCGCTCGGACTGGCGGCGGCGGGCCAATCCGACGAGCTGCGGGTGGCAGCGCGCGGCGTCGGCGGTCCCGGACAGGCCCTGCCCCACGCCGCGCGATTGCAGGCGGCGTTTGGTCATCACGATTTGGGCGATGTGACGGCCCATGTCGGCGGCGACGCGGCGGTCGCGGCCCAGGCGCTCGGTGCGCAGGCGTATGCCACCGGCCGCGCGCTGGCCTTTGCGCAGCCGCCCGACCTGCACCTCGCGGCGCACGAGGCGGCGCATGTGGTGCAGCAGCGGCCGGGCGTGGCGCGCAAGGGCGAGGTCGGCGAGGTCGGCGACGCGCACGAGCAGCACGCCGACGCGGTGGCCGAGGCGGTCGTGCGGGGCGACTCGGCCGAAGCGCTGCTCGACGCGGCGCCGACGACGGCGCCTGCGGTGCAGCGCGAGGTCATCCGCCCGGCGCAGATCGAAGATTGGTACAAGCAGGCGCACCGAGACCTCGATGCCTACGCCGACGGCGACGGCGCGCGCAGCGCGCAGATGGTCGAGACGCTGCACGGGCTGGCCCATGTGCATCACTGCGGCGACCTGGCGCCGCGGGTGACCAATCTGCTCGGTCGCACGCAGAATCTGGCCGTCTTTGCGGCGGCGATGGACTACTTCCGGGCCTTCTACGACGCGGGCGAGGCGGTGGCCAATGACTGGCTGCTGCATCACTACCTGGCCGATCGGTGGCTCGAACACGGCGATCAGTCGACGCGGGCGCTGGCGCGCGACTTTGCGCTGGCCCATCTGACGCGCTGGATCGAGCCGCAGGTGATGACCCGCCTGCGCGCCGACGCCGAGCGCGAGGGCAGCTATGCGCCGCAGTACACCGCGGCGGCGAGCGCGGCGGTCGAAGCGGGGCTCGACGCGCAAGAGCAGGCGCCGGGTGCGGAGAACGCGCCGCCGGTCGAGCTGGGCGTGACGGTGCTGCGCGATCCGGCGACGGGCGATCTGCTCTGCGTTCAGCCCCATACGGTCACCGCGCTGGTCGAGGCGCTGGTGGTCGGAGGCGCGGCGACGGCGGCGAAGGGTCTGGTGCAGATCGGTGGGGGCGGCAGCTTCGCGGCGGTGGATCCGGTAGGCAGCGGGGCGCGGGTGGTGCTGCCCGGCGAGCGCCTGCGCCTGCGCACCGGGCCCGAGCCCGAGGCCGGTCCGCTGCCGCTCATCGGCGATGGCAAGGGCAGCGACGGCGGGCGCGATGACCAGATCAAGTTCATGTCGGCCGCGGCGCCCTTTGATGAAGCGGCGCGCATCTGGCAGGCCGAGCGCGCGGCGCGACAGCAACAGGCCGAAGGCAACGCGCTCTCGCTGAGCCTCGACGCCGCCGATCGGGGCGTGCCTTTTGCGGCCTACGCAGTGCCGGTCGAGGTACCGGGCATGGCGGGCGCCCGGCCGCTGTATGTCTATGACTTCGTGCAGAGCGCCTATGACACTGTCGTCTGCCATGGCGACCTGCGCGGCGCCGATGCCGAGGCGCTGCGCGGCGCGGTGCTCGCCGCCTCGGGCAGCGGCGCCGTGCCGCCGGTCATGGGCACGCGCATCCTGACCTTCGAGCGGCTGTCGGCCGATGAGATCGACCTGTGGGTCGCCGAGGTCGACGCGGCCGATCGGGCCAAGGTCGAAGAGAAGATCGCCCAGACCGCGCAGGGTGATGGCACCGAGGGCATCGCGCACCTCAACCCGCGCGAGATCGCCCAGGCCAGCCCCGAGCGGCGTCTGGAATTTGTCGAGCGCATCTACACCACCACGTCGGCGGGCGACGCGCAGGGCCAGAAATTGATGCTGATGGTGCTCGGCGCGATGGGGGGCAGCGAGTTCGGGGCGCTGATCACCCATCTGCTGAACGCGGGCGCCATGAACACCTTTGGTCATTGGTGCAACGGCGACGCGAAGCTGATGTGGCTGATGGGCGATCAGCTCCTGGCAGCGGGCATCACGCAGCCGGGCGATCGCAATTCGCCGGGCGTTGATGGCGATGGCAACCCGAGCAATGCCAAGTCGGGGGTCATGCTCTGGGAAGGCAAGAACCCGACGTGGGGCGGCGGTTCGAAGGAGCTGACCGTCGCGGGGCATGCCTGCACGCTGCAGATCGGCGACAAGGGCGTGTTTGGCAGCGTGGCCGATGCCATGCGCGTGGTGCACGGCGCCTGGAAGGAAGGCACCGCACCCAGCCGCGAGACGATGGGCGGCGCGTTCTTCTCGGGCGTCGTCGACTGGCTCGCCGAGTCGGGCATCGGCACGCTCGACATGCTCGATCGGCCCGCCGAGACCGCCGAGGCGCTGTATCTGATGGTGACCAACCCCGGGCCGGCGATCGATGCCATGCAGAAGGCGCTGGGCAAGGAGTGGGATGCCTTGATCGCGGCGGCGGGCCATGGGCTGTCGACCGGTGACTGGTCGAGCTACAGCTATCTGGCCGGGCGGTGGACGGCGACGATCGTCAGCACGGTGAGCGGCGTGGTCAGCGGGGCGAAAGGCGCCATGCAGCTCGCCGGGCAGATTCGCAAGCTGGGGCCGCGCCAGATCATGATGCTGCTGCGCTCGCTGTTGCTGCGCAGCGGGCGCGTCACGCGCGGCAAGCGCGTCGCGGGCGGGGCCATCGCCGCGCTGCGCGCCGACGCGGCGCTCATGAAGCGGCTGAGCGATGGGGTGGATCATCTCGACGCGCTGAGCGGCAAGCTGGCGGCGGCGCGCAAGGCCAACGCGGCGGCTGAGGCGACCGGGGCGGCGACCGCCGGGCTGCGCGAGGCGCAGGCGCTCGAGACGCAGCGCGCGTGGCTGGGGCGGGTGATGCGCGATCAGGGCGTGGTCGGCGCCGATCTGCTGCACGCCGATCAGCTCAGCGTCTACATGCGGGCGGCGCTCAACCCCGACGTCGCGCCGCATGACCTCGACAAGCTGCGGCGCGCGCTGCTGGTGCAGAACGTGCCCGATCTGGCCGACCTGCCGAGCATCCAGAACCCGAAGGCCCTCAAGCAGACGCCGCAGGATCTGGGCGGGCTGATGGGTCAGGAGCAGAAGAAGCTCAAGAAGGCCAAGAAGGATCCCGTCGCGCAGGAGGCGGCGCGCAAGCGCATGGCGGCGATCCTGGAGCTGAATGACTTCTACGGCGCCAATCAGCTCAACGCCGATCAGATGGGCATCCTGGCCGGCAAGCTCGACCCGTCGGCCGCGCGGCGCAAGGTCGAGCCGCTCAATCGCCTGATCGAGACGCTGCGTGGGCTGCCCGATGAGAGCGTGATGACGCGCGCGGCAGGCGAGCTGCAGAAGACCGCGGCGGCGCTGGAGAAGAACGGCCTGCCCGACGCGGCGGCGATGCTGCGGCGCTGGGCGGCCGAGCCGGACATGCTGAGCTTTGGCATCGAATGGGATCTGGAGAACCTGGCCAACAACCTGGTCAAGACGCTGAGCGAGCGCGACCTGGCCAACGCGCGCAGCACGTTCAACGCGATGAAGTTCGGGCTGCCGCCGGTGCAGGAGAAGCTGACGGTGCCGGTGGCGCGCGAGGCGCTCCAACGCATGTTTGAACACCCGGACCTCTTCTTCAGCGAGGGCGAGCTGGCGGCGTTGGCGACCAAGCGTGGGCAGGGCAAAGCGACGCCGGGGCAGTTCCTGCCGGCCGAGCTGGTCGAGAAGCTGCCCGATGAGGTGGTCCTGCGGCTGGTGGACCAGATGCGGCGCGGGCGCATCCAAGAGGTCCGCCATCAGATGATGCAGGTGCGGGTGCAGGGGCTCAAAGACTCGCTGCGGCAGATGGATGAGGTCGCCGAGGTGCGCGGCGGCTCGCATGGCACCATCGGATCGCATCAGAACATCGCCACGGCCAAGGTGCACATCGATGGCGTTGAGATCGATCCGCATGTCATCGGCGTCAGCGGCGAGCAATCGCCAGCGGGCACCATTCATGCGCCGCCGAGCGGGCAGCGGCGGTTTGCCACCAAGGTGATCGAAGGCACCGATCGACTGCATGACAGCGAGGCCAACATTCTGGAGGCCATCGCCGAGAAGCTGGGCGAGAACCGGCATGCCAAGGGCAGCATCGAGCTGTTCAGCGAGCGGCCGTGCTGCCCGTCTTGCCTGTATGTCATCGAGCAGTTCCGGCAGCGGTATCCCAATGTCACCCTGACGGTGAACGCCGGGTTGTAGGTGCCATCACGGCGGCGGCAATGGCACCAGACGCTCATGGGTGTCGACCGCGCCAAACGCCTGCACGTCGGCGCCGCCGGGCACATGGATGAAGCCGCCAAGCGCGGCGGCGCCGGTGCCATGGCGTGGGGTGCGCATGGGCGGCAACCGCTGCCAGCGGTCGGCGATGGGATCGTAGGCCTCGACCTGATCGAAGACGCCCACCGGCGAGGCGCCGTTGCCTTCGCCGCCAATGACATACATCCACCCATCGTACGCGACCGCAGCGATGCCGCCCCGCGAGGTGGGCATGGGTGCGCCCTCGGTCCAGGCATCGGCCGCGGGGTCGTAGATGTCGACCCGGGCGGTGTGGCCGGCGATGCGGCCGTCGCGTCCGCCGGCGACGATGACCCGGCCGTCGAGCGCGGCGACGCCCAGGTGGTCGCGCGGCGGGCCGGGCAGGTCGGGCAGGCGATGCCAGGCGCCTTCGGTGACGTCGTAGGCCTGCACCAGCGAGGTCGCCGCGCCCGCGGAGAGGCCGCCGACCAGAAAGATGCGCGCGCCGATGGCGACCGTGCCCGCCGCACCGCGATGGGTGCCGGCGGGCATCTCGGGGCCGGGCGTCCAGACATCGGCCGCCGGGTCATAGATGAAACCGCGGCCGTCTTCGGCGAAGGCGCGGCCGAGGAAGCCGAGCACGTAGATGCGCCCGTCGACCACAGCGGCGTTCGCGTGATGCAAGGCCACGGGCAGATCGGCGGCCACGCGCCAGGCGTCGGCGTCGGGGTTGTAGACGCTGACCCGCGGCACGATGCGGCCCAGCTCGTCGAAGCCGCCGAGCACGTACATCTCGCCAGCGAGGGTCAGCACGGCCACCTCTTGGATCGGGCCCGGCAACACCGCGGCGCGGGGCTGCCACTGGCCGGGCTCGGTGGCGATGGCATCGGGCATGGCATCAGGGATGGCATCAGGGATGGCGTCAGGCGCCATCGCATCTGCGATGGCATCCGATACCATCATCTCTGGCATGGTGGCATCCAGCATGGCGTCGACGGACAGATCGCTCGACTCGCCAGTCGCGTTGGGGTCATCACAGGCGCCGAGCCAGGCGGCGAGGACCGCCGCGACGAGGTGCCGGCGCAACGGGCTCAGCGCGCCCGCAGCCAGGCGATCAGATCGGCGCGCTGGTCGGCGCTGAGATGCGCGGTGCGGCCATGCTCTTCGCCGCCGCCGCAGGCGGTGAACCGATCGGCCAGCGTCGGCGCGCAACCGTCGTGCAAATACGGGCCTCGCAACCCGAGGCCGGCGAGGCGCGGCGTGATGAAGGGCCCGCCGGTGCCCACATCATGGGCCTTGCGGTCGCTGAGCAGCGCGCCGGCATGGCATTCGGTGCAGCCGACGGTCTCGTCGTTGAAGACCTGCTCGCCGCGCGCCACCGCCGCCGCGTCGAGGCCCAGATCGGCCTCGGGCTCGGCCAAGGTGTCGAGCCAGCCGAGGAAGGCGTCGCGCCAGTCCGCGGGCAGCGACGGGCCACCCATGCGGTGCTCGAACACCTCTTCCACCAGCGCGCCGAAGTCGGGCAGGTCGCCCTCCCAGTGGTAGGGCGCGGCACCGATCAGCCCGCCGCGCAGCGAGGGCGTGCGCCGCAGCGCGTCGTCGAACTGCCAGACGTGGCCGTCGTCGCCGCCCTCGGGGTGGCACGAGGCGCAGGCGATGCCGGCGCCGGCGTCGGTGTGGAACAGCGTGTGGCCGGCGTCGGCGCAGGCGTCGCCGCCCGCGTCGATCCGTCTGGGCTCCGGCGCCCCGCGGTCGATGAAGAGGCTGGCGGTCTCGCGGCGCCACCAGACGATCTCGCCCCCATCGGCGGCCTCCACCGCGACCGA
>JAGQJJ010000236.1 GCA_020430675.1 Myxococcales bacterium | reverse complement strand
CGCCGGCTTCTGGTTTGGTGGCGACCGGATGCCGCGCCCCAAGGGTCATGCCCGCGATTGTTCCCCGGCCGACCCGCTTGAGATCGATCAGCGCAGCAGCCAACTCGTCGCGACCGCCGAAGCTGCGATCAGGACCAGCAGCGGCCAAATTGGCCATCGGCGTCGCTTGTTCGGCGCGGGTGTGATTTGTTCGAGCCACGCACGCACCGAGGGAAGGTCCGGCTGCCTCTCGTCGATGCGGGTGCAAAGCTGGTCGAGTTGGTCGACGACCCGCAGCGTGACCCGCGCCTGTTTGCGGGCCCGCCACCACTCGATCGGGGTGCGCAGCGTCGCCTCGGCGGCGAGGGCTTCACGCCGTTGATCGAGCACCTCGGCCAGCTCGCCGATCACTCCGCGCACCAAGGTCGGTGGGCTGAGGGCGATGGTCTGCTCGGCGAGCCCGATGACCGTGGGCAGCACATCGACGCCGAGCACAAAATCGTCGGGCCGTTGATGACGCGGTACGCGAAACAACCGCAAAGCCCGCACGTAGCGCAGCTCGTCATCGCCCAGGTTGCGCACGTACAGCTCGAGGTGGGTCGCAAAGTCGAGCAGCAACGCAGGCACGCGGTCGGGCGGCGGCAGCTCGGTCTGTGGGTCGTTCGGGTCGCGGCCGACCCGCTGCATGAACACGCCCATGACCGCGTGCTCGCGCGCCATGACCCGCACCAGCTTGCCGGTATTGCAGCGCTCCATGTACCAGCCGAGGTGCTGCAGGCGCCGCTCGCCCCAAGGGCGGAACCGGTCAGCGGGCGCGTCGGCCGGGCGTGGCAATACCACCACCAGGCGCTCGAACAGGTCATCGTGCTCACCGTGGGCCCGGATCACAGCGCCGTGGCTGCTGGGCGACCACGCCGCGCCCCGATATGGCCGCTCTCCCAGGGCGGTCAGCACCTGGTCGCCGCGCTCGTGAAGAAAGGACCGCACATGGCGGCCGACGGTGGATGGGGCGGTCATCAGCGCACGCTACCAACGGGCCGTTGCGAGCGCCAGCCTCGCGGCGGCTGGCCTGAAGCCGCCAGCGCGGCTACCCCCTCGACATGCGCGCCGGAGTGCGCCAGAATCCGCCCCGTTGCGTGCCGGGTCGGTCGCGCTTGTTGGCCGCCCCGGGGGACAAACGGAGACGCGCCGAAATGGCAGCAAGTGATGAGCCGATCAGCGGAGCCAACCTGGCCTTCATCGAGGGCTTGTACGCGGAGTATCTGGAGGATCCCGCCGCGGTTTCCGATGACTGGCGCGCCTATTTTGCCGGGCTGCAGCGCGATGGGGTGACGGCGCAGGATCTGCGCGGGCCGGCTCAGCGGCCGCGCAGCATCTTCGGGGCGCCGGCGGTTGCGGCTGATCCGCATCTGGCGGCCGCAGCCGGCATCGACCTCGCGGTCCGCCAGGACCGGGTCGACCAGCTCGTGCGCGCCTATCGCGTCCGCGGTCATATGATCGCCAAGCTCGATCCGCTCGGGTTTCCGCGCGACACGCACCCTGAGTTGGAGCTGGGCTACTACGATCTGACCGAATCCGATCTCGACCAGCAATTCTCGGCGCGCACGCTTGGCGGCCCCGCCGTGCTGACGCTCCGCGAGATCCTCGCCCGCTTGCGCCAGACGTACTGTCAGTTCATCGGCGTGCAGTTCATGCACATCGACGACGGCGACATCAAGCACTGGCTCCAGTCGCGGATGGAGACCACTCAGAACCGCCTGGAGCTGTCGAAGGCCCAACAGCTTCGCGTGCTGACCAAGCTGACCGACGCCGAGATCTTCGAGCAGTTCGTCCACAAGAAGTTCCTGGGCGCCAAGCGCTTCTCGCTGGAGGGCGGCGAGAGCCTGATCCCGCTGGTCGATTGGGCGTTGGAAGAGGCCGGCCGCCTCGGCATCGAAGAGGCGGTCATCGGCATGGCGCATCGCGGCCGGCTCAATGTGCTGGCCAACGTGATGGGCAAGGCCCCGGCCCAGATCTTCCGCGAGTTTGCCGACGCCGATCCCGAGTTGCACTTTGGCGGCGGCGACGTGAAGTACCATATGGGCTTCAGCTCGGATCACAGCACGTCGGCCGGCCACCGCATCCACCTCTCGCTCTGCTTCAACCCGAGCCACCTGGAGTTTGTCAACCCGGTGCTCGTGGGGCGTGTGCGCGCCAAGCAGGATCGGCGCGGTGACGTCGAGCGCGACAAGGTGCTGCCCATCCTGATCCACGGCGACGCGGCGTTTGCTGGCCAGGGCATTGTTCAAGAGACGCTGAACATCTCGGAGCTGAACGGCTATCACGTCGGTGGCACGATTCACGTCATCGTGAACAACCAGATCGGCTTCACCACCCCGCCCGAGTGCTCGCGCTCGTCGTACTACGCGACCGACGTGGCGAAGATGCTGCAGACGCCGATTCTGCACGTCAACGGCGAGAACCCCGAGGCGGTCGCACAGGCGGTGCGGCTGGCGCTCGAGTTCCGCCACCGCTACCGCAAGGATGTGATCATCGACATGTATTGCTACCGGCGGTACGGGCACAACGAGGGCGACGACCCTGCGTTCACCCAGCCAGTGCTCTACGCGACCATCCGCAAGCGCAAGTCGGTGCGCGAGGCCTACCTTGAGAACCTGCTCAAGATGGGCGAGGTGAATCAGGCCGAGGCAGACGAGATCGCCGTGCGGCGGCGCGAGGTGCTGGAGGTCGCGCTGTCGGAGGCCCGCGCCGGTCATGTGAAGTACACCATCGACTCGGGCCGCGGCATCTGGCAGGGGTTCGCGGGTGACGCGGATGTGGCGGTGCCCGATGTGCCGACGGCGGTCGCGCACGAACGGCTGGCGGCGCTGCTGACGGCACAGGCCGAGGTTCCTGAAGGCTTCACGCCCCACCCGAAGATCGAACGGTTGTTGGACACGCGCCGCGAGATGGCCACCGGGGCGCGGCCGCTCGACTGGGGCGCGGCCGAGTCGCTGGCGTTTGCGACGCTGGTGGCCGACGGCGTCAATGTGCGGGTGAGCGGGCAGGACTCGGGCCGGGGCACCTTCAGCCATCGCCACGCCGCGCTGTACGACTACCACACCGGCGGCCGCTACGTACCGCTTGAGACGCTGGCGACCAACGGCGCGGTGTTCGAGGTCATCGACAGCGCGCTGTCAGAGGCGGCGGTGCTGGGCTTCGAGTGGGGTTATAGCCTCGACATGCCCGATGGCCTGGTGATCTGGGAGGCGCAGTTCGGCGACTTTGTCAACGGCGCCCAGGTCATCATCGACCAGTTCATCGTCAGCTCCGAGGACAAGTGGAAGCGGCTCAGCGGCCTGGTCATGCTGCTGCCGCACGGCTTCGAGGGGCAAGGCCCCGAGCATTCGAGCGCGCGCTTGGAGCGCTTCCTCGGCATGTGCGCCGAAGACAACATCCAGGTCTGCAACCTGACGACGCCCGCGCAGATCTTCCACTGCCTGCGGCGCCAGGTCGTGCGCCCGCTGCGCAAGCCGCTGGTCATCATGACGCCCAAGAGCCTGCTTCGACATCCGCGCGCGGTGTCGCCGCTGGTTGAGCTGGCCGAGGGGCGCTTTGAGCGGTTCATCCCGGATGCTTCGGTGGCCGATCCGGCGCGCGTCGACCGCATTCTGCTCTGTAGCGGCAAGATCTACTTCGACTTGATCAACGCGAAGGAGATCATCGGCGCCGAGAACGTCGCCGTGCATCGCGTCGAGCAGCTCTATCCCCTGCGGGTCAGCGAATTGATGGAGCAGCTTGCCCCGTACCGGCCGGACGCGCGGGCGGTCTGGGTGCAAGAGGAGCCGGAGAATATGGGCGCGTGGCCCTTCATGCGTCTCTCGTTCGGCGAGCACCTTGGCGGGCGCCATCCGCTCGGCGTGGTGGCGCGCATGCCGAGCGCCAGTCCGGCGACGGGCTCGACCGCGAGCCATCGCATGGAGCAGGATCTGCTCATCGAGAGGGCCTTCGAGCTGAGCTGATCGGCCGTCTTCTGCCCCGGCGCGCAATGTCGGGGCCGCAATCACGAGGAGCGAGGCAGATGTCCATCGACCTGAAGGTGCCCCCCGTCGGCGAATCGATCACCGAGGTCGTCATCGGCCAATGGCTCAAGAACGAAGGCGATTTTGTCGCCGAAGACGAGCCGGTCGTGGTGGTGGAATCGGACAAGGTCAACATGGAAGTGCCAGCGCCGAAGGCCGGCGTGCTGGTGAAGGTGCTGCTGCCGTCGGGGGCGACCGCGCGCATCGGTGAAGTGCTCGGTGAGCTGGAGCCGGGCGAGGCGCCGGCGCGGAACGAGGCGGTGACGGTGCCAGCGCCCAAGGCGGCGTCCACGTCGGCCGATGAGGCGGCGGCGCCACGGGTGACGCCAGCGGCGCGACGGGTGCTGGCCGAGCATGGGTTGACCGCGACGGAGGTTCCAGCCAGCGGGCCCGGTGGGCGCTTGCTCAAGGAAGACGTGCTGCGCCATGTCGAGGCGGGCAAGGGGCCCGCGGCGCCTGCAGCGCCTGCACCGTCTGCGCCGGTCGCGGATGACGAGCGCGGCGTCGAGCGCGCCCGCATGAGCCCCTTGCGCCGCACGGTGGCGCGGCGGTTGGTCGAAGCGCAGCAGAGCGCGGCGCTGCTGACGACCTTCAACGAGGTCGACATGTCGGCGGTCATGGCGCTGCGCGAGACGCACAAGCAGGCGTTCATCGACCGCTACGAGGTGAAGCTCGGCTTCATGTCGTTCTTTGTGAAGGCGGTCATCGAAGGCCTCAAGGCTTTCCCGGCGCTCAATGCCCGCATCGACGGCGACGAGATCGTCTACCACCACTACCACGACATCGGCGTCGCGGTTGGTGGTGGGCGGGGCCTGGTGGTGCCGGTCATTCGCAACGCCGAGCGCCTGAGCTTCGCCGAGATCGAGCAGACGATCGGCGATCTGGGTCGGCGCGCCCGCGACAACAAGCTGAAGCTGGAGGAGCTGACCGGCGGCACGTTCAGCATCACCAACGGCGGCGTCTACGGTTCGCTTTTGTCGACGCCGATCATCAACCCGCCCCAGAGCGGCATCCTGGGCATGCACGGCATCTTTGATCGCCCGGTGGCGGTCGACGGTCAGGTGGTGATTCGGCCGATGATGTACATCGCGCTCACCTACGACCACCGCATCGTCGATGGGCGTGAGGCGGTGAGCTTCCTGCGCCGCGTCAAGGAGTGCATCGAAGCGCCGGTGCGCATGCTGCTGGAGGTCTGAGGTGGCGGACACGACCTACGATCTGGTGGTCATCGGTGCCGGGCCGGGCGGCTATACCGCGGCGATTCGCGCGGCGCAGCTGGGGCTGAAGGTGGCGTGCGTCGAGCGTGAGCCGGCGCTGGGTGGGACCTGCCTGCGGGTCGGCTGCATTCCGAGCAAGGCGCTGCTCGAGTCGAGCGAGCGGTATGACGAAGCCCGCCACGGGTTTGCGGCACACGGCATCAAGGCGACGGTCGAGTTGGACCTGCCGACCATGCTCAAGCGCAAGACGCAGACGGTGCGCACGCTCACGCAGGGCGTGGCGCATCTGTTTCGCAAGAACGGCGTGACGGCGGTGTACGGCGTCGGCCGCATCGTGGCGGCGGGTCAGGTCGAGGTGGCGGGCGCGGAGGGCGTGCAGACGCTTGAGACGCGGCACATCCTGATCGCAACGGGCAGCAAGGTGGCGACGCTGCGCGGGGTTGAGATGGATTGGGATCTGATCGGCGGCAGCACCGAAGCCCTGTCGTATCCCAGCGTGCCCGAGCACCTGATCGTGGTCGGCGCGGGCGTCATCGGCCTTGAGTTGGGCTCGGTCTGGGCGCGGCTGGGTGCGCGGGTGACTGTGCTGGAGTACCTGGATCGCATTCTGCCCGGCATCGACGCCGAGATCGCCGCAGCGGCGCAGAAAGTCTTTGCGAAACAAGGCCTTGAATTCCGCCTGGGCGTGCGGGTGACCGGCGCGCGCGTCGTCGATGGGCGGTGCGTGGTCGAGTACGAAGGCGGCGAGCCCCTCGACGCCGACCGCGTGCTGGTGGCGGTCGGTCGCAAGCCAAACACCGACGACCTGGGCCTGGAGGCCCTCGGGCTGGCGGTCGACAAGCGGGGCTTCATCCCGGTCGACGGGCATTTTCGGACCGCCATCGAAGGCATCTCGGCCATCGGCGACGTGATCACCGGGCCGATGCTGGCGCATAAGGCCGAAGAAGAGGGCATCGCCTGCGTGGAGCACCTGGCGACGGGTTACGGCCACGTCAACTACGACGCCATTCCCAACGTCGTGTACACGCACCCCGAGGTCGCCAGCGTGGGCAAGACTGAAGAGGAACTGCGCGCGGCCGGTGTTGAGTACCGCAAGGGCAGCTTCCCGTTCATGGCCAATGGCCGTGCCCGCTCGCTGGGCACGACGGACGGCTTCGTGAAGGTGCTCGCCGACGCCAGGACCGACCGGGTGCTGGGCGTGCATATCTTCGGACCCCGGGCCGGTGATCTGA
>JAGQJJ010000235.1 GCA_020430675.1 Myxococcales bacterium | reverse complement strand
CGTTTGGGTCGGGCCCGGGGTGCCCGGGACGCGCAGCGGCTCGGCTGGGGACGGGCTGGTGCTCGCCTTGGTGGATGCGCGTCAGCGACCGCCGACGCCGACGAGCCGCCCGACCAACCGATACTCCTGGGGGCCCGCCCGCCCGGTCAACGCCAGCGGACTCAGCGAAGCGCCCCGTCCCGTCAGCACGTATCGTCCGTCCGCGCTCTGGCTCGTGCCGGCCGCCCAGGTGGCGCGCCCGCTCGACAGGCGGAGGGGGCCGCAGGGATAGGGCGCGTCTTCGTCGACCGCGCCATCGCAGTCGTTGTCGAAGCCATCGCACTGCTCGGCGTCGGGCACGCCGGGCTCGATGGGACAGATCACGCCGGCCCCATCCTCGGCGCAGACGTAGGCGGCGGTGACCGCGCAGAGCCCGTCCCCAAGCATGCAGCCCTCGCCGACGAGGAAGCCCTCATCGGTCTGGCCATCGCAGTCATCATCCAGGGTATTGCAGCGCTCATCCTCGGGCGGGCCGGCTCGGGCGTCGCAGACCGTCGCGAGGCCGTCCGCGCTGCAGATGGTCAGACCCGCCACGAGGCAGGCGCCGACGCCCACCTCGCACGCCGCTCCGATCGCGAAGCCCTCATCGGCGATGCCATCGCAGTCATCGTCCGCGCCATTGCAGCGCTCGGCCGCCGGGGCGCAGCCATCGGACGCGGGCATCGCATCGGGCAACGCATCAAGCAGGGCGTCGGGCGCGTCCACGCAGGTATTGCTCACCACGTCGCAGACCTGGCCCGGTTGCGTGCAGTCATGGTTGCCGTAGCACTCTTCGGGCTGGTCATCACAACCGGCGGCGCTCACGGTCAGCAGGCAGAGCAGGGCGAAGCCGGGCCGTAGCTGTTTCAGATGGCATGCACCCGGTACGTAGTCGCTCGCCGCGCGGGTATCGTCGGCCTCGCCCCGGGTGCCATCGCCACCGGTCATGGCAACTCTCCACAGCACGGCGCGCTGGCATCTTCATTGATGACGTGAGCGGGCAGGGGCTCGTCGGACGCGGCTGGGTGGCGGACCATTGTGTCTCGACCGAAGATGTCCGCGGGCGTCAGGAAGTTGCAGCCATTGGCGTCGACCATGCCTTCGTGGATGGCATAGACCGGCGCGACGGTCCGCTCATCGGCGTCGCGCGCCCGAACGATGGGACGCGCGGGCGGCTCACCATCGGGGTTCAACTGGTTTGCCCGCTCGGTTCGGGCCGTACAGTCGAAGCGAATGAAGCTGCCGCGTTCGGACCAGACTTCGCCGTCTTGGTTCTCAACGCTGTAGCTCCCGGGGGCTGAAAGCACGCTGTTGCTGGTCGCAAAGTAGCCGACGCCCTCATTGTGCTCGGCGGTCGTCGCCGACGCGTCCATCGAAGCACTCGCCACGGTCTGGAAGCCCGAGTGGGTATTGCCCAGCGCCCAGGAGTAGTCCACGTACATATGCGAGTTATCCTGCGCAAGGAAGCCTTGCACGGCATTGCCTTCCGCGATCGACTCATAGACCCGCATCACCGAGCCATGGTTGGCGCGAAAGCCGACCCCGCCGTTGGCCCGCGCGATGGCATTCCCGCTCGCGAAGGTGCCGTTGCCGCTGGTCGTGAACCCGGCGCCTGTGTTGTCGAGCGCTTGAGGCTCGAAGGCGCGAAGCAGCCCACCCCAAGCGGCGACGAAGCCGCTCCCGTTCGCTCGAGCGACGAGTGGACCGTCGTTGGTGGGGTCGATGATCACCCCGCCGTCTTCGGCGCTGATGCCGTAATAGAAGCCTTCCACCTCCAGGTCATCGGCGCGCAGCAAGGCGCCGCGGCTGGCCGAGAGACCGTAGCTGACGGGGCCATCGGGCCCGGCGGGGTCACGGCGGATGCGGAGGCCCTGCACGAGGCCCAGTTGATGCCCGTCCGTGACCATGATGCCATCGGTCGGGAAGGTCAGCAAAGGCGCCTCGAGGCCGTCGGGGTCGCCGACGAGCTCGATGTGCAGCCCGTCGGGATGGGCGAGGCGCAAGGCGCCTTGCATGGGACAGTCCCCCCGCACGGCGATGCGCACCGTGGTGCCTTCGGCGATGCGCTTGTCGTCGAGCCAATGCACGGCGTCGAGCAAGTCATCGAAGCGCTCGACGGCGCCCTCGGCGTGGGCGCCCTGGCCGCAGTGCACCGACATGAGGAAGATGCCGTCGCCAGGCCGTCCCTTGAGGGTGGGATCAAACGACGACGGCGTCCAGCCCACCCGTTGACGGGGGGCGAGGGGTACGGCGGCTTGGCCGGGCGGCAGCACCGCGACCTCAAGCCATCGGCTGCCGGCGAAGTGATACGGCTGGAGCATGCCATTCGGCCCCTGCTCCAGCTCTGCGACGAAGCGGGCCTGGCCCGCGGGCATGTGCTGCACGGTCAGAGTGAGGTCATCGCTGACCCAGACCGGCTGGCCATCGTCCGGGTCGGCAAAGAGCGCAAAGCGCAGGTCGACCGTCTCGGCGTCGTCGGCCAGTCCGGTCAGTTCGCCTTCGTAGATGAGCGGTTCAGCGACCGCAGGCGCGGCCGACAGCACAGCAACGATCAAGAACGGGAGATAGGTGCGCATGGATCCTCACTGGCGCAGTTGTGGAGTGAGCGGCGGGCATCGCAAGGGGTATGCCACGGGCGGGGCCTGCCAGATGGCGCGGCCTTGCGGCAGACGACATGGGCCAAAGGCGGGTGATCGGCACCCCTGGAGTTGTGCGCGACCCGCCTCCAGTTGTATCGACCCTGATCTTCGAGCGCCGCCTCCGTGCACGGCGTGTCCCGGTCGTCGTCCATGCGGGGCATTTCCTTGCGAGGCTCTGCACTCGGGTCCGAGATCGCTCGACCGAAGGGCCGCAGCGGAAAATTTGGCGCCCTCTCAGCAATCCGAGGCCCGGCGACGGTGCATTGCGGGCTGCAGCGCTGGCACACGGGTTGCTCTTGGCCTCCGCCACCTGACGATTTCACGCCATCGCATGGGAGAGATGCCATGAACGCCACCCGTCTGCCTCTTTATGTCTTTGCCTGCCTCATGACCCTGGTCTTCGGCGCCTGCGAGCTGATCGAAGATCCACCCCAAGAGAATCCCTGTCATCCCGGCGACCGCCGGCTCGGCGCCGAGGGCTGCGGCGAGTGCGTCTGCTCGGATGACGGCGCCTGGGTCTGTCCCGACATCGCCTGCATCCACGAGTGCGAGGGCGTGCCCGCGCCTGACGCCGGGGCCTGCATGGCCTGCGAGTGCGTCGAGGGCGAGTGGAACTGTCTTCCGACGCCGTGCCCGATGCCATTCTGCGAGCCCGGCGAGCAGCGGCCGGCCGATGATGGCTGCAATACCTGCACCTGCACCGATGATTTTGAGTGGGCCTGCACCGAGCGGGCCTGCCCACCGGCCGAGTGCGAAGACGTGCTGTGCGACCTGGCCTGCCCGGGCGGTCAACTCGCCCGCAATGAGCAGGGCTGTGAGATCTGCGCCTGCCCGCCGGGTGAGTGCGAAGAGGTGCTCTGCGATCTGGCCTGCCCGGGCGGTCAACTCGCGCGCAATGAGCAGGGCTGCGAGATCTGCGCCTGCCCGCCGCCGCCCGCCTGCGATCAGGGCTGCCCTGAGATCTACTCGCCCGTCTGCGGCAGTGATGGCCACAGCTATGACAACGCCTGCGAGGCGATCTGCCATGATGTCGGCGTGTCTCATGATGGCTTGTGCGCCGATGACTGCCCCATCTGCGATCTCTTCTGCGAGTTCGGCTACGCGGCCGATGAGAACGGCTGCGGCGGCTGCGCCTGCCTTTGCCCCGAGGGCGAGACCGACGGCGTGCGCTATCTGTCGCGCGATCCCGAGGTCTGCCAGGCCATCGACTTTGACTGCCCGGCAGGCACCCGTGGCTTCTCTGATCCCTGCGGCTGCGGCTGCTTCGCCGACCCCGAGGTGCTCTGCGCCTGCCCGCTCATCGACGCGCCGGTCTGCGGCGCCGATGGGCAGACCTATGGCAATGAGTGCGCCGCGGGCTGCGCGGGCGTGCGCGTCGAGCACGAGGGCGAGTGCGCGCCGCCCTGTGGCGGCGATGAGGCGGACTGCGGCTGATGTCCGTCAGTCTTCGAGGATGAACTCCACCTTCTCGCGGCGCGTGCTCTTGACCGGCTTGCCATCGACGGTCGCCGGCGCGTACTGCCATCGCCGCACGGCTTCGACCGCGCTCTCGTCGAGGCCGTAACCCAGCCCCGAGATGAGCTGCACGTCGGTCACAACGCCCTTCTCGTCGAGGCTCACCACCAACACGATCGTGCCTTCGATGCCCGCGCGCCGCGCGGCGGGCGGGTAGGCGGGCTTCACCTCGCGCAGCCGCCGCGGGGGTTTGCGCACCGGCTCGCGCTTCTCGGCGGGCGCCGGCGGTTCGGGCGGCGTCGCCGGCTCGATGACCGCGTCGACCGCCTGCCGATTGACCTCGCCCATCTGCGTATTGCCGACCTGCACCTTCATGCCGCCGCTGCCGAGCGCGGTGCTCTCCAGCGTCACGCCGGTCAGCAAGGGCACCACTTTCTTCTTCTGCGGCTCGGGCGGCTTGGCCGGCTCGGGCGGCGGCAGCGGCTCGGGTTTGACCGGCTTGGGCTTCGGCCGCGGTCGCGGCTTGGGCTTCGGCGGTTCGGGCGGCGGGGGCGGCGGCGGCTCGGGCTTGACCTCGGGCGGCGGCGGTGGTGGTGGCGGCGGCGGCTCGGGCTTCTTCACCTCGAAGCGCACCAGCGAGACCACCTTCTCCTTCTTCTGCGGCGGCTCGTAACTATGCGCCGCCCAAAGCCCGCCGCCCTGCACGACGATGGCCAGCACCGCGCCGATGGCGAGCAGTGGCAGCCGGTGGCCCTTCTCGGGCTCGTCCTGCAGCGCGTACATCGGGCTCAGTACCGCGGCGCTTCGAGCGTTTGCGGTTCGATGTTGATGGCGAACTTGAGCACGCCATTGCGCCGGATGAGGTCGATGATGGCGACCACATCGCCGTGCGGCGTGGCTTTGTCGGCGGCGATGATGGCCTGGGCGTTGGCGTCCTTCTTGATGACCTCGCGGCACTTCGCGGCGATGCCGTCGATCGTGGTCGGCTCGCCGTTGAGGAACAGATCGCCTTTCTGATCGATGACCAGCGAGAGCGTGGTGTCGAGCGTATCGCCGCCGGTCGCCGCCTTGGGCAGCTCGACCTCGATGCTCGGCTTGACGATATAGGTCGAGGTCACCATGAAGATGATCAGCAGCACGAGCATGATGTCGACCAGCGGCGTCACGTTGATGCCAACGATGCCGTCATCGTCGTCGGCGCCCGAAGACAGCCCGGCCATGCTCAGCGCTCCTCTTCATACTTGAGGCGGGCGAGCACGATGCGGCCGAGGAAGTCGGTGTTGCTCGCGCGCTCTTTGAGCAGGCCCTTGAAGAAGTTGAACGCGACGACGGCGGGGATGGCGACCAGCAGGCCGACCGCGGTGGCGACCAGCGCCTCGGCGATGCCCGGGCCGACCACTTCGAGGCCGCCCTTCGGGTTCGCGCCCAGCTCGCGAAACGCGATGATGATGCCGATGACGGTGCCGAACAGACCGATGAACGGGGCGTTGTTGCCCAGGGTGCCAAAGTAGGCGAGGAAGCGCTCGTAGCGCTGCCGCTCGCGGGCGAGCGAGCTGAGGATGACCTGCTCGACGACGTGCGAGCCGCGGTCATAGGCCTCGAGCGCGTCGGCCAGCACGCGCTCTTCCATCGCCTGGCCGCGCTTCACGCGGGCGCGGGCTTCGTCGATCTTGTTGCCTTCGAGGTGGCCGAGCAGCTCGCGGGCGAGCGAGGGCGCGTCGATGCGGGTGCTCAAGTAGAGGACCAGGCGCTCGAAGAACAGGATGATCATCACGAACCCGAGCACGATGAGCAGCCACATCACCCACTCGGCGCCCATCGACGAGAACTGAAGGAAGGCGTTGATGATGGAGAAGCCCTGCTCTTCCGCGTTCATTTCCCTCATCCCCGGCGGCGATCGCGTGGCGTTCGATCGAACTTCGCCTGGCCATGGTTCATTCCGCCGCCTCGGCGGCGGCGCACTTTAGCGGGATTTGCCCGCGCGCGCAGCTTTGGCGCGCCATTGCGATGCAACTCGGCCCGCGCAGGTCGCGGCGTTCACGCAAAGGCGCGGGACCAACAAACATCGCGGTCCTTCGGATGGGGTCTCGGCCGCCGAGCGCCGCCTTCTGGGCCGACGCTGCCCCGGTCTGCTCGCTCGTCTATGCGCCCGCAGCCCCCGGCGCCGAGGCCACGTTCGAGTGCTCGCTCCCTGCGCGGGCCACCCGTGCGAGCGTCGCCGAAGGGCTCTCCCCGAAGCGGCGCTTGTAGTCGGCGCTGAATCGACCGGGGCTGCCGAGTCCCAGGTCATGGACGACGCGCGCGATCGTCGTTGACTCCTCCCCGCGGAGCAGTTGTTGCCGCGCGCGTTCGATGCGCTGTTCCCGCAAGAAGGAGAGCGGTGTCGTGCCGCGAAAGGTTCGGAAGGCGGCCTGAAGCG
>JAGQJJ010000234.1 GCA_020430675.1 Myxococcales bacterium | reverse complement strand
CAGGCAAACCGCGCGGCCTCTCGCTGCGCGTCGCTGAGGCTGGCATCGCTGGTCATCGCGTCGAGCTGGTCCCATCGCGCGGCCGTGTGCGGCATCAGGCGCTCGACGACCTCGGCCGGGTACTCCTCGCGGTCTCGCTTCACGGCGTGCCTCCTTGCTCGGGTTGGGACTCCCCCGCTGCGGCGTCGTCCGCCTCGGCGAGCCACCGATACAGGCGCAGGCCCTTGCGGGGCGCTCGGCCCGCCTCTTGCGACGTCCAGCCCTCGACCATGCCCACGCGCCAGCGGACGGCGTCGGCGCTCGGGAACGCCTCGACGAAGGCCCGCGCCCCGTGCACGGCCTTCTCCAAGTCCTCGCGCAGCGCGACGTAGGTGCCGGTGAACCCGCACACCATGGGCACGCGGTGCTCCTGGCTCAGCTCCGCGCGATCTGGATTGTCGGTCCAATCGGATGGTGTCTTGCGGAACGCAGGCGCCAGGCGGAACAGGGGCTTGCAGACGAACTGCGCATCGTCGATCGCCGGGCGTCGCTTGTCGCCGTAGGGCGTGACGACGACCCGGTTCCAGGCGTGCAGCAGCGACTCCAGCGCCAGCCCCAGCGGGTCGGCGTGCCGGCGCGTGTCGCGGACGTGCACGTCGAGATCCTCGCACCACCGCCTGACCATCGAGCCGGGGTCTGGCCCCCACCTGGGTTCCAGGTTCGCCAGGGCCCCGCCGATGCAGGCCATGACGCCGAGCGACTGACGCAGGCCGTCGAGCGGGTGCCCTGATGGCACGCGATCGGCCAGCTCGTGGTGCTGGCCAGCGGCGAAGCGACGCATCATCTCGTGGGCGAAAAACTGCGCCGCCCCCGACCAGAGCGTGTGCCGCTCGGCCTTGATGGCGTTGATGACCTCGGTGTCGCGAAAGCCGCCCAGGCGGTGCTCGGCGGCGTGCTCGACGATGAGCGTCCGCCGCAGCAGCTCGGGCGACGAGGGCCGATCGACCGCGGTCGGGTGCACGAGGGCCGTCGGTTGCTGCACCAACAGCCCCGAGTCGGTGCCGCTGGCGCGCCGGTACCGCCGCACGCCGGTCGCCGACGACAGCAGGAACTCCTCATCCGCCGGCGTCAGGAACTTGGTGTTCTTGTTGTCCAGCGCGAGGTACGGCTGGCGCTCCGACGCTTGCCAAAGGCTGGCGCTCGTGAAGCAGCCAGGCTCGTGGTTCCCGTAGATCAGCGCCGCGAACATCTTGGTCGTGAAGCTCTTGCCGGCGCCGGTCGCCCCGGTGCCGAGCAGCACCGGCCGCGTCTCGATCAACTCGCGCACGAAGGCGAGCAAGATCCAGCTCACCATCATGGTCCTCTCCGAGTCCTTGGCCGAGATGTTGAGCGCGATCAGTTGGTAGAGCAGGTGGGCGAACTCCGCGGCGCTGGCCCCGCGCCGCCATTGGATCGGCCGCACGTCGTCTTCGCTGATCAGCACCGTCGAGCCGCGGTTGACGCCGACCTGGACGTCGTCGCGACGCACCTGAAGCACCTGGTCGCAGGCATGCAGCAGCACGCGCAGCTCGCAGTTGGCCAGGTTGCCGGTGGCGGTCAGCCACGGTCGCAGCGTCATCGTGTGCGAGCGCTGGGCCCGTTGGTGGATGCCTTCCTCGATGACTCGCCCGTCCGGGGTCTTCGTCAGGATCCAGCCGACCTGCTGGAGCCAGCCGGCCCACCACTGCTTCGACCGCACGCGGAACAGGCGCGGGATCTGCCGCGTGCCGACGTGCAGCTCCGCGCGGTTGAGGGGGTCGTAGACCCACGCCCCATCCTTCTCGGCGTAGAAGGTGACGCCGTGGTGGCGCAGCCAGGCCAGCACCGTCTTGACCAGGCGCGTGTCGCCGCTCTCCATGCCCCGCGACCAGATGGTCTTCGCGTGGATGGCCTTGGGCGCTTCGCCGTCGCTGTAGTCGGCGTTCCAGTGCAGCGCCTCGATGACGGCGGCGAGGGGCAGGCGGTAGAAGTGCTGGGCCAGCTCCTCTTCGACCATCAATCGCCAGCGTTGCGCGTCGGGGCCGACTTCGAGCACCCGCGATCCGCCTTCGAGGATGGTCCAGACCCGGTCCACCGGGTCGACCGGCGCGGCGCCCTCGTCGTCGGCCTCGGCCGACCGGAATGCTGCATCGCAGACGTCGCCCGGGGTGGACGCTGGCGGGCACCACCAGGTGCGGGCCACGTCGCAGAGCTGCTCGGCCGCCTGCCAGCCCATTCGCTCGCCGATGTGGTGGTCGCGGTGGTGGGGGCGGTCGTCGAGGTCGCCGACGTGGGGCACCACGAAGACGTCGAAGGTGCCGGGCTGGACCTTCGCCTTCTGGCAGGCCCGCACGATGGCGGTCGCGACGTTGGGCAGCGACCGGGCGGACGCGGCGCCGAGCGCGACCCCGCGCCCGCGGACACGCATCGACGCCTCGACCGCGAGCCAGTCGGCCGAGCCCTCGACCAACGCGATCGGGAGGCCCTGCTTCGCCGCTTCGATCGCCGCCGGCAGGTCGCCGAAGAAGGCTATGGGGTGGCTGCCGGCCTTCTCGGTCGGCAGCCGCATGGTCTTCGGCCCATCGTCGGGCGGGTGGCCGGCTTCCGGCCAGCGGCGCTCCAGCGTGACCACCTGGCCTTGCGGGTCGCGCAGCGGGATGAGCAGCCGCAGCGGCCCCGCGTAGACCTCGCGGAGCCACTCGCGCAGTTCCACCGGCCACCGCCCGGCTGGGATGCCGGCGACGGTGCCATCCGAGTCGATCGCGACGCTCATCTCTTCGGTGAAGCCGCGCGCCCGGGCCCAACCTCGGACGATGCCCCGCCAGTCGCCCTGCTCGACCAGGGCCGCGTAGCCGCCGGCGACGTCGATCAGCTTGACCTCGGCCGAGGCCACCGTCTCGGCGGCCGGCTCCGCATCGGCGCCTTCGCCTTCCCCTGCAGCGCTGGCTTCGCGCACCTCGACCGGCCCGGCCTGCAGGCGCTCGACGAGGCGCTGGCGCGCCGCGGGCAGCGCGTCAGTCGGCAGCTCGTTCTCGTCGCCATCCTTCAGGATGCCGCCCGTGTCAGCCGCGGCGATCAGGCCGGCGTCGACGAGCGCCTTGGCGAAGCTCACCGGCCCGCCGCCGTTCTTGCCCCACTCGTTCGCCTCGTGCGCGCTCGCGACGCACAGCCACTGGTCGTCGCTGAGGCGCAGCGGCCCGCGCTTGTCCTTGCGCCCGCTGCGGTCAGCCTTGCAGATGGGACACGGGCCCCAGCCGGTGCCCGTCTTGACCAGACCCGCACGCGCGGCGAGGTCGACGATCGACAATGTCACGATTGGCTCCATCGGCGGCCCCATCCCGCCGCTACGAGGTTGCCCTCCGACCGCGCGCCCAAACGCGCGCCGCCGTCTCAAGGCGCCGTTGCGCCTCCTCGTGGTGGCCGCGTCCCAGGCCACCGAGCGGCACGGTGCAGACCGGCACGGGCGTCAGGCGGTGGAAGACCTGCGCCCAGCCCTGCCATGCCGCCGTCGCTTCGAGGCGCTGCATCGTCAGAACGAGCTGGCCGCCCTGCACGCTCTGCCGCGCCTCGAAGACCTCGAAGGCGTCAGGAGGCGTCGGGTGCCACTGCACCGCTGCCCCCCGCCCGGCTCGCGCGCTGCCTCAAGCGGGCGAACGCCAGATCCTGCCAGTTGACCAGGCCCTCCAGGTGGGCGATGGCGAAGGCGCGCATCCGCGGATGGCGCCACGCTTCGACCAGAAGCTGCTCGGCCGGGCTGAGGATGTAGGGCTTCGGCCCGATCGGGTTGCTCGCGACGGTCACCCGCGGCTCGCAGCGCCCGTTGACGCAGACCTCGTTCCCCTCGGGGTTGCATCGGCAGGTCCGCTCGATCGGCGGTCGGTCGTTGCAGCTCGCCGTCGGCGCCGCCGCGGCCGCGACCCCGAGGGTGCGCAGCGACCAGCGCGCCAGGGCCGACAATCGCGAGCGCGACGGCGTAGCGCCGGCCCCGCCCTCGGGCAGCACGTTCCCCGCGCTGGCGACGTGCTGCCCGAGGGGCCGCGGCGTTGTGGGTTCAAGCAAGGCAGTCATGGCATCTCCCCGTGAGGCGCCGGCCCGACCTGGGCCGATGCTGCGCAAAGGGCGGGCGAAGCGGCGGTACCCCGCGCCGGGCAGCGCCGCCTCGCCCGCCAGTGAAAGAAGGAAATGACCTCCGGCCGTGGCCCGCGTGACCATTGCGGACCACGGCCGGATGTCGACCGCACGCGGCTTTGTGGCGCCTCTGAGGACGATGAAGCGCCCCGAGTGCGGCGGGGGGAGACCCGCGGGGGAGGCGGGCCTGGAGAACCGGATCATGGGGTGGCCTCGACCACGAGGCGCCGCAAGATGCCGTGGGTGATGGCGCTCGCCAGCAGGCGTGCGTCGTTCTTGCCCCATAGGCGGGTCTGACTGTTGACCGCTGTCCAGGCGTGGTCGAGCGGGTCGGTCAAGTCGACGTCGGCGGCCCCGGCCACGTCACGAACAGTGAGGAGCATCGACGCGGCGGCCTCATTCGTCGTCGCCGGCTTGTCGGTCAGCTTCGTGGCCAGCACTGCCAACCGCCCCAAGAGCGTCAGCAGCGACAGCTTCTCGATCGGCCAGCTCGGATCGAGCGACTCTTCCGGTTTGCGGTGGTCGCGCACCAGAGCGCTGAGGTCGCCGAAGAACGCGAGCGCATCGACCTTGAGGCAGCGCAACAGGTCGTTGGTCTCGGCCGCGTTCGCGGTGTCGACCACCGCCCGCCACCCCTGGACGGCGATCATGTTGGCCTGCGCCCGGGCGACGTCGCCAGCGGCGGCCGCCGCGGTGGATGCTTCGGCGTGCTCGGTCGCCTTCCGCAAGGCTTCTTGGTAGAGCGTGATCGCGTGTTGCCTTCGCGCGCTCATGGCACCTGCTCCACGGCGGCCGCGATGGCAGCCTGACGGGTGCCCGCCTCCATGGCGCCGACAAACGCCGTGAACAGGTCGCATGCCACCAGCACTTGCTCGTGCAGGGCCTTCGGCGTGTGGGGCGAAGTCGCGGTCTTTTGCAGCCCGATCATGGCATTGGTGGTCGCGACGAAGGCATCGAGCTGCTCGTCGCCGAAGACCGTCGCCGTGCCACAGTGTGGGCATCGCGTCGGCGGCGTCGACTCTTCGCAGCAGACGGGACACTCGGTCTCGCCCTTGCCCTCGCAGACCTCGCATGCCGGCAGGTCGGCGCCCGCGTGAGCGATGCTATGCTCGTCTTCGACGACGCCGGTTCCGTCGCAGGCCGGGCAGACCATGGAGCCGGCGCCGTGGCAGGCGTTGCAGGTCATACCGCCTCCTTCGTGAAGTCGAGTTGGCGTGGGTCGGTGACCGTCGGCGTTTTGGCGGCCTTGGCGCGCGCGAGGCGCTGCCGGACGTCGTCGTCGGTCTCCCAAGGCCAGATGCGGATGTCGGGTCGGATGGGTGGGTCCAGAACGTCGTTGAGGGCGATGTCGAGCATCGCGACGTCGTGGTCGGCGACGAGCGCCATGGCCGAGCGGTGTGACCCGAGTGCCCGACCCGACCGGCCACCGCGGGCGAAGTTCAGCGCCGAGCTGATCGTCGGCGCCACGAGTTTGACGCCCTGGTCCGCAAGGCGGGCGGCAATCGTCGTGGCTGTGCCGCGGGCGAGCGCGAGGGTGGAACGCTTGTGGGCCATGCACACCTCCGGCATGATTTCTTGTTCGTCACACCATCTTCGTCGCCTGTGCGACGAGCCGCGTAGTGTGTTGGACGAACTTAATAGTCAAAACGACCACAAGTCAAGCGAGTAAGACTATGAATATCGATACTGAGGCGTTTCGGGCTGCCCTTGGTGGTCAGATAGACCATGTTCGTCGTGAGACAGGCATCTCGCAAGCCGAGTTGGCGAGGCGGATTGACCTCGATCCGACGGCGGTCGGCAGGATCCTGCGCGGCACCTACACCGTAAGCGACCACCACTTGGCCGCGATCGCAGCAGCCCTGGATGTCCGACCCGTGCAGCTTCTGCCCGACGGACCCAGCGCCAGCGAGTTCGCCCTGCTCGACGCCGTCCGCCAAGGTGACACAGCCAACGCCCTGCACGCGCTCGCAGTGGCCCTTGATACGACTGTGGAGCGGCTCGCTGGTCGGCCAGGGGCTGCGCTGATAGGTCCGCAGCAGTTCACCGCGCTCGGCCAGGCCATGGCCGCGCTGGTCGTGCACATCGCCCATGCCGTGTCGACCGACCCGAACGACGCCGTGAAGCTCGCCCGAACCTGGTTGAGCACGCCACCGCCCGCCTGACACCCGCCCTGCTGCCATTCGAGACCGCGCCGAGCGGCCCGCTGCGGCCTATTCCATCGCGCAGTCGCGCGTCGCCGGCACGCATCTCCTGCCATTCACAGACCAGTGGGCCCGTCGCAAGCCGATATTCGCCGGCTTCGAGCGCCGCTACGCGCGCGTAATGACGTCTAGGGGGTCGGGGGGTCGGGAAATCGGGGCTTTCCCCTTTGAATTCATGCTGTTAAATGCGCCCCGACCCCTCTTCGCGCCGCGAGGGGGGTCGGGTCATTTGAGAA
>JAGQJJ010000233.1 GCA_020430675.1 Myxococcales bacterium | reverse complement strand
GTGCGCCGACGGCTCGGGCCAGCCCGGCGAGTGCATCTCGACCGACCTTTGCGACCAGCTCGGCCGCCCCCGCCTGCCCTGGCTCTGCCCCGGCGACAGCACGGTGCAGTGCTGTCTGGTGGAGTAGGTCGCAACGCGGATGGCGCAAATGTCCGCAGGCGTGGCACAGCTCACGTGTTGTCCTGGCGGAATGGCGCTGGGGGCGTTCCTCGGCGCCTCGTGGCCGCGGCGGGTCACGTGAACTCGTCAGGCCGCCCGCTTGGCGCTGACGGCGCGCCGCGCCGCCAGGAATCCGCCCCGAGACAAAGTGGTTGCGCTTGCACGCCGAGGTCGAGGTCGCCGCGTGGGCAGGCCACGCCGATGCTCGAAAGGAACTGTCGTGCGGATCGACTTGTTGCTCGACGCGCTCGCCTCTGCCGAGGTGGAGATCCAGCTTGAGGGCGACCAGCTGCGGGTGCGGGCGCCGGCTGGGCGGCTCAGCGCCGGGCTGCGGGCCGAGCTCGCGGCGCGCAAGGGGGAGGTGATCGCGCATCTGCGGGGGCGCGGGGCGGTCAATCACGCCGCATCCGAGATGGAGCAGGCCGATCGCGCGCCGAGTTGGTCCGGCGACGAGGCCCAGGCGGGTGACCCGGACGACCCCCTGGCGCCGTTTCCGCTCACGCCGATTCAGCAGGCGTATTGGGTTGGACGCAGCGCGCTCGAGGCCGAGGGGCGGGTCTCGACCTACGGCTATTTTGAGATCGACCTGGACGCGCTCGATGTCGGGCGGCTGCGGGCGGCCCTGGCACGTCTGGTGGCCCGGCACCCGATGCTGCGAGCGGTCGTCGACGCCGATGGCGAGCAGCGGGTGGTGGCCAGGCCGCCGCCGCCGGCGGTGCCGCTGCTCGACCTGGTCGATCGCACGCCCGATGACCGGGCGGCGGCGCTGGCGGCGTTGCGCGATGAGATGTCGCACCAGATTCTGCCGGCCGAGACGGGGCCGCTCTATGACGTGCGGGTGGCGCGAATTGGGCCCGAGCGCCATCGCCTGTTCATCGGCGTCGATCTGCTGACCGTCGATGTGTCGAGCGGCATGATTCTGGCCGATGAGTGGGTGGCGCTGTATGCCGATCCCGAGCGCGCTCTGCCGACCATTGGCCTGACGTTCCGCGACTATGTGCTGGCCGAGCGCCGCTCGAAGGCGGATGTGACCGCGGCTGCGGCGTGGTGGGCCTAGCGGGCCCCAGCGCTGCCGTCCCCGCCCGCGCTGCCCTGGGTGCCGGTGTCCGATGGCGCGCCGGTGCGCACGGTGCGGTGCACCACGAACCTCGACGGTGAGCGCTGGGCCGCTTTGAAGGCCCGGGCCCGCGCCCAGGGCCTGACCCCGGCGGCGGCGCTCTGCGCGGCTTATGCCGAGACGCTGGCGCGGTGGAGCCGACGGGCGCCGATGACCCTCAACCTGACCGTCTTTGACCGCCACCCGGTGCAGGCCGACGTCGACCGCATCGTCGGCGACTTCACCAACACCGTGCTGCTGGCGGTTGATCCGGGCCCGGTGGTCAGCTTCGCCGAGCGCGCCCGCGCGGTGCAGACCGAGCTCTGGCAGGCGCTGGAGCACGCGGCGGTGAGCGGGGTCGAGGTGCTGCGGTTGCTCAATCGCGGGCGGGCCCGTGGCCGCGCGGTGCGCATGCCGGTGGTCTTCACCGCGGCGCTGCGCCCCGATCGGCGCGCGCCGATCTCGCCCGTGCTCAGCGAAGGTCTGGCGCGTCTGACGTTCGGCGTGAGCCAGACGCCGCAGGTCTGGCTCGATCATCAGGCGGTCGAGCTGGGCGATCGGTTGATGCTGAACTGGGATGCGGTCGAGGGTCGTTTTCCGCCCGGTCTGCTCGATGCCATGTTTGCCGCCTATGTCGACCTGCTCGACCGGTTGGCGGCCGATGACGCGGCCTGGCACGCGCCGGCCGACGCGGCGCCGCCGGGCTTGAGCGCGCGCTGGGCGGCTTATAACGACACCGCGGGGCCGGCGGGTGAGGGCACGTTGTGGCAGCTTCTGGCGTCGGCTGCCGCGCGGGCCCCCGAGCGCCCGGCGATCATCGCCCCCGATCGCACGCTGACCCATCGGGCCCTCGCCGAACGGGCGGCGGCGGTGCATGCGCGGCTCGGCGATCTGGCGCCGGGCACCCGGGTGGCGATTGTCATGCGCCGTCACTGGGCCCAGGCGGTGGCGGCGGCGGGTGTTCTGCGGGCGGGCGGTGCCTATGTGCCGTTGGACGCGGCGTGGCCGGCGGCCCGCATCGCTGGCGTGCTGCGCGACGGTGGCATCGAGCGGGTGCTGACCACCGTGGATATCAGGGAATGCCATCAGGTGTTTGATGACATGAGTGATGCCATCGATGTTGTCACTGTCGACGCGATGGCATCGATGGCATCGCCACCCGCCCCGGCGCCTCAGCGGCCTGAGACGCTCGCTTATGTCATCTATACCTCGGGCTCGACCGGCAACCCCAAGGGCGTGCTGATCGACCATCGGGGCGCGGTCAATACCATCGATGACATCAACCGGCGCCTGGGAGTCGGGCCCGAGGACCGGGTGCTGGCGTTGTCCTCGCTGGGCTTTGATCTGTCGGTCTACGACCTCTTCGGGGTGCTCGCCGCGGGCGGCGCGGCGGTGTTGCCCCCGGCCGACGCGGAGCGCGATCCGGCGCGCTGGGCGGCGCGCATGCAAGCCGCCGGCGTCACGCTGTGGAATACCGTGCCCGCGCTGATGGGCATGCTCGTCGAGCACCTCGAACAGACCGGCGGGCGTCTGCCGGCAAGCCTTCGGCATGTCATGCTCAGCGGCGACTGGATCCCGGTGACGCTGCCTGATCGCATCCGGGCACTGGCCGAAAGGCCGCCGGCGATCCTCAGCCTGGGCGGCGCGACCGAGGCCTCGATCTGGTCCATCGCGCATCCCATCGACGCGGTGGATGAGAGCCGGCCGTCGATCCCGTATGGGCGCCCGCTGCGCAACCAGCGGATGCATGTGCTGGACCCGCATCTGCGGCCCTGCCCCGTCTGGGCGGTGGGCGAGCTCTACATCGGCGGCCTGGGTGTCGCGCTGGGTTACGCCGATGATCCGGCGCAGACCGCGGCGCGCTTCATCGAGCATCCCGAGACCGGCGAGCGCTTGTATCGCACCGGCGACCTGGGCCGGCTGTGGCCCGATGACACCATCGAGTTCCTCGGGCGCGAGGACGGGCAGGTCAAGATTGGGGGCCATCGCATCGAGTTGGGCGAGATCGACGCAGCGCTGGGGCGCCACCCGGCGTTGGGCGCGGCGGTGACGGTGGCGGTGGGCGAGGCGCCTGGGCCGCGGCGGCTGGTGGCCTACGTTGTGCCCCAGGCCGACGCGAAGACCGACGCGCCGCCGCCGGTTGAATACTGGCCCGCGCAGGTGCCCGTTGGATGGTCGGCCGCCTGGTCGGCTTTGGAGACGCAGTGCATCGCGGCGATCTGTCGTACGCTGCGTCGGCTGGGCGCGTTTGGCCGCGCCAACGCCACCAGCTCGCCCGAGGCGTTTGTGGCGTCGGGCGCGGTCGATCCGCCCATGCGGCGCCTGCTCTACGGCTGGATGACCCTGCTCGCCGAGCGCGGCCTGCTCGAGCCCGTCGACGGCACGCATTTCCGCGCGCCACGCCCGCTGCCCGACGCCCCGCCGGACTGGCGCGCCGTGCCGTTGGTCGAAGGTCTGCCGCGTGAGGCCATCGCGCTCTCGGCGGCCTTCGCCGAACGCCACCTCGACCTGCTCGCCGGGCGGCGCCTGCCAACCGAGGTGGCCTTCCCCGACGGCGACCTGCAGGGCCTGCGCGCGATCTACAGCAGGGTGGCGCCCATGCGGGTCGACGTCGAGCTGTTGGTCACCGCGCTGACCCGCCTCGCCGCGCGCCGGCCGAATGACCGTCCGCTGCGCGTCTTCGAGGTCGGCGCGGGCACCGGCGCGGCGGCCCAGGCGGTGGTCGAGGCGCTGGGGCGCGCGCGGCTGGACTACCTGGCGACCGATCTGTCGCCGGTCTTTGCCGACGGGCTTCGCGCGATTCTGGGCGAAGCGGGCCGCTTCGGCCTCTTTGACATGGAGCGCGATGCGCACGCCCAGGGCATCGCCACCGGCTCTTGGGACGCGGTCATCGCTCATCAGGTCGTGCACAACGCCGCCGATCTGACGGCGACACTGACCCGGCTGACCGCGTTGCTGGCGCCCGATGGACGCTTGCTCGTCACCGAAGCGGCCGGCGATGGGCCCTTCACGATGGTCGGGCCGTCATTCCTGAGCGTTGCGCCTGGGCAGGATCCGCGCCGCCCCCATCTGCATGACGACACCACATGGCGCGCCGCGTTTGCCGCAGCGGGGCTGCGACCCGTGGAAGTCCGGCCCGATGCCGACGATCGGGTCTTTCAGCAGATGCGGCTCTATATCGTGCCGCCCCCTTCGTCGTTCGACCGCGAAGCGTTGCGGGCCGATCTGGCGCGCGTGCTGCCCGGTTACATGGTGCCCGACGCCTTTGTGGTGCTCCCCGAGCTGCCCCTCTCGCCGACGGGCAAGGTCGACCGCCGCCGGCTGCCGTCGCCCGACCTGCCCACCGCCCGCGGCCGCGAGGCCATCGCGCCGCGCAACCCCATCGAGGAGGCGCTGGTCGAGCTTTGGGCCGAGCAGCTCGGCCGCGCCGGGCTCGGCATTCACGACGACTTCTTCGAGTCGGGCGGTGACTCGCTGAGCGCCGTGCGCCTCATCGGGCGCATTCGTCGGCGGCTGGGGGTCGATCTGCCGCTGCGGCACTTCTTCACCCACTCGACGGTCGCTGAGCTGGCGCCTCTGATGGTCGCGACCGATGCCCACGCGAAGGCCGCTCTGCCGGGCGTCGAGCCGGACGCGGCGGCGCGGTTTGAGCCCTTCCCGCTGACCGAGGTGCAGCACGCCTATTGGATCGGGCAGCAGAGCGGGCTGGAGCTGGGCGGCACGCCGTGCCAGGTGTATCTGGAGTTCGCCGCGGCCGAGGTCGACCCGGCGCGCTTCGAGGCCGCGGTGCAGGGCGTGATCGCGCGGCATGACGCGCTGCGCTCGGTGGTGCATCGCAACGGCCGGCAACAGACGCTGCGGGAAGTGCCCGCGTATCGGGTGATCGTCGACGACGCCCGCCCCGACCCCGAGCACCGCCTCGCGGCCACGCGCCAGGCGATGCGCGCGGCGGCCACCGATCCCAGCGTGTGGCCGCTGTTTGAGTTTCGCCTGACCCGCCTGGCCGATGAGTGGCGCATTCACTGGCGGCAGGACGCGCTGTTCTCGGACGGCTGGAGCATCTTCCTCATCCTGCGCGAGCTGGGCGCGCTGTATGCCGGCGCATCGCTGCCACCGCCGCCCGCGCTGCGCTTTCGCGATTATGTGCAGGCGCTGTCGGCCGTGCGCGAGAGCGAGGCCTGGCGCGAGGCGTCGGCGTGGTGGGATGCCCGGATCGAGACGCTGCCGCCAGCGCCGGAGCTGCCGCTGGCCTGCGACCCGGCGACGCTGGGCACGCCGCGCTTCGTGCGCTCGTTGTTCGAGCTGAGCCCCGAGCGCTGGCAGAAGCTGCGCGCGATGGCCGAGCGCCTCAAGGTGACCCCGTCGACCGCGTTGCTGGTCGCCTTCACCCGGGTGCTGGCGGGCTGGAGCCGCCACCCGCACTTCACGCTGAACCTGACGTTGTTCAACCGGCTGCCCGTGCACGCCGACGTCGACCGGCTGGTGGGCGACTTCACCACGTTGTCGCTGCTCGAATGCGATGTGCGGGCCGACGAGCCGCTGGCTGAGGCCGCGACGCGACTGCAGGGGCAGCTCTGGGCCGATCTGGATCGGCGCATCGTCGGCGCGGTCGAGGTCATCCGCCGCCTGGCGACCCGCTCGGCCGATGGTCCGCGGGCCCGCATGCCGATCGTCTTCACCAGCACGCTGGGCTTCGAAGCGATCAGCGGCGGCAACGGCCTGATCGAGCGCATGGTCGACGGCTGGAGCCAGACCCCCCAGGTGTGGCTCGACCACCAGGTGTGGACGGCCGGCGGTCGCCTGTGCCTCAACTGGGACACCGTCGAGGGGCTGTTTCCGCCGGGAATGGTCGAGGCGATGTTCTCGGCGTATGTGCGCACGGTGCAATGCCTCGCCGACGACGAGGGCGCGTGGCATGACCTGGGCGCGCTGCCGCCGGTGCTGCCCGATGACCAGCGGGCGCGACGGGCGGCGCTGGTCGCCACCGAGGGCCCGCGGCCTGCCGGGCTGTTGCATGACGGCATCTTTGCCCAGGCGGCGCGCACGCCCGCGGCGGCCGCGGTCATCGCCGAGGACGGGCGCGCGCTCCGCTACGGCGCGCTCTGCGCCCGGGCGCGCGCGCTGGCCGATCGGCTCATCGCGAGCGGCGTCGAGCGCGGCGAGCGCGTGGCGGTGCTGCTGCCAAAGGGCCCGGCCCAGATCATCGCGCTCGTCGCCGTGCTCGACGCGGGCGCGGCCTACGTGCCGATCGATCCCGGCCAGCCGGCGCCGCGGGTGACGCGCATGCTGGCGGCATGTGGGGCGCGGCGGGCGATCGCG
>JAGQJJ010000232.1 GCA_020430675.1 Myxococcales bacterium | reverse complement strand
CAATCAAGCCAGCCACCCAGACGCCCGGGGCCAGTTCTCGGCCCTGCTCACGCAGATCGGCGTCGCGGGCAAGCTCATCAGCGCCCAGGTCCGCCGCGCCGGCCTCATCGAAGTCTGGGGCGCGACCGGCGAGGTCAATGTGCAGGGCGAGCGCGTGCAGAAGCTCGACCGCATCGCCAACGACACTTTCATCGAGGTGTTGCGGCGCTCAGGCTGCGTGGCGGCCATGGCCTCGGAAGAAGAAGACCACCTCATCCCGGTCGACGCCGAGACCGCCGGTGACTATATCGTCGTCTTCGATCCGCTCGACGGATCGAGCAATATCGACGCGAGCGTCTCGATCGGCACCGTCTTCGGCATCTTCCCGCGCCGCCACGGCGGCCCCGTCGACCTCGACGACGTACTGCGCCCGGGCCGCGAGATGGTCGGGGCCGGCTATCTCGTCTATGGCTCGTCCACCGTCCTGGCCTATAGCGCCGGCGGCACCGTCGACCTCTTCACGCTCGACCCCTCATCGGGTGAATTCTTCCTGACGCGGCCGGCCATGAAGATGCCCACCGCGACGAACTACCTCTCGCTCAACGAGTGCAACGCGCCGTACTGGCCCGACTGGGTCAGCCGCTTCATCGACCAGGTCAAGGCCCGCAACGACGAGACCAGGCGCCGGGTCTCCTCGCGCCATATCGGCTCGTTGGTGGTCGACTTCCACCGCAACCTGGTCATGGGCGGCGTCTTTCTCTATCCCGTCGACCGCCGCACCGGGCGGGGCAAGCTGCGGTTGCTCTACGAGTGCAACCCGCTGGCCTACCTCGCCGAGGTCGCGGGCGGCGCCGCCTCGTCGGGCGCCGGGCGCATCCTCGACCTCCTGCCGGCTGACCTGCACCAGCGTTGCGGGCTCATCATCGGGGGCCGCGCCGACGTCGAGCTGGCCGAGCGCTGCATCGCCGACGCGGGCTGTTGAGAATCGCGTGAGAAATCAATACGAATCGGTTAGGTTTCGGGGCATGTCCGGGCGACGGAGGCGCGATGACCCACCCGCTGCAAGCGTTCTTCCAGCGCATCAAGCTGTTCTCCACCCTGACAGGTGACGAGCTCAACGAGCTCTTGCGGGCCATCCAGCCGGCGCAGTTCGCCGCCGGTCGCACCATCTTCCGTGAGGGCGACCCGGCCGACGCCGCCTATGTGATCGAGAGCGGGCGCGTCGAGATCTTGACGGGCCGCGGCGTCGACGAAGTGCGGGTCGCCGAGCTGGGCCCGGGCGACGTGCTCGGCGAGCTGGCGCTGCTCGACGGCGCCCGCCGCAGCGCCGGCGCCCGCGCCGTCGATCAGGTCTCGACGTTCCGCATCGACAAGAACGAGTTCGACTTCTTGCGCCGCAATCTGCGGCCGGCCGCGTTCAAGGTGATCCGCTCCATCACCGGCACGCTCTGCGATCGCCTGCGCGAGACCAACGCCCAGATTCGCGCCCACCTGACCCCCGCGCTGCTGCCGCTGCCGCCCGTCTTGGAAGAGGCCGAAGAGGCCGGCCGCGATGATGACAAGCGCAAGTGGATGGGCAAGTTGACCTTCTGGAGCAATCGGTGACCGGAAACCTCAACTCGCTGCGGAAACTGCCGCTGTTTCAGGGGCTGACCTTCGCCGAGCTGAACGCGCTCAAGGAACATCTGACGCTGCGCCACGCGCCGGCGGGGTCGACGCTCTTTACCGAGGGCGAAGCGGCCCGCTCGTGTTTTGTCATCGTCGAGGGCGAGATCGACGTCGTCACGCACGTCGAGCGCCGCGGCGACGAGAAGCTCGCCACTTTGGGTCCAGGCGCCCTGGTCGGCCACATGGCGCTGGTCGATCACCGCCCGCGCAGCGCGACCTGCCGCGTCGGCGTGCGCCCGGCGCGCCTCATCGAGCTGCAACGCGCCGAGTTCGAGCACCTGCTCAACACCAACAGCCCGTTTGCGTTCAAGATCCTCGAGCGCGTGGCCCTCGACCTGGTCGGGCGGCTGCGCGAGGCCACCGCCCGCCTCGGCCGCAAGGCGCGCAGCCGGGGCGATCGCCATCAACGCGCGCTCGACGCCGCCGCCGCCTTGCTGGGGCAGGGCGACAGCAGTGTTTCGACCGACGAGATCGACCCCGACTCGATCGAGGTCTACATTCCGTCCCTGGAGGAACGGATGAGTGGCCGTCGCAAGCCCTGAACCAACGCGCCGCAAGCCTCACATTGGCGTTGGAATGTGGCAACAAGGCGGTAGGGAATCGCAAAAAGATATAGTATTGTGGCTCGAAAGCGCGCCCACGGGGCGGGCGTGCTGCCGAAGGCGAACAAAAGGCGCGAGATGATAGAGCCGACGATCTTCATTGTGGATGATGACGATACGGTGCGGTCAGCCATCAGCCGAACGCTCGAAGGCTCGGGTTATCAGACCCGCTCCTTCAACTCTGCAGAGGCTTTCCTCAAGCTGTATCGGGCCGACACGCACGGCTGTCTGCTGCTCGACGTGCAGATGCCTGGCATGTCGGGCATCGATCTGCTGCACGCCCATACGCCCGATCCGGTGGGCTGCCCGGTCATCATGATCACCGCGCACGGCGACGTGCCCCTGGCGGTTGAAGCCATCAAGGCCGGCGCGCAGGACATGATCGAAAAGCCGATCAAGGCGCAGCAGCTGCTCACCAAGGTCGAAGAGGCGATCCGCCTCGACGCCGAGCGGTATCGCGATCGCCGCCTCGCCGAAGACTTCATGACGCGCTACAAGAAGCTGACGCCCCGCCAGACCGAGGTGCTCGAACAGCTCGCCCGCGGCCTGACCAACAAAGAGGTCGGTCAGGTGCTCGGCATCAGCCCCCGCACCGTTGAGGTGCATCGCGGTCGCATCATGCAGCAGATGATGGCCGACTCGATGGTGCATCTCGTCCGCGAACTCACCGCCTACGGTCTCGCTGGCACCCGGAGCTGATCGGCGGGCGCGCGGATCGACGCCGCGTCGCCGAGGCCTTTCCCGGGAACCCACCTCGCTCTTCAGCGCGATCGTCACCTCGCCCACGGGCCGCGGCCCCGAGCCGGGATTGGGCTTGCAAACAAATCTTTAGTGTCGTAAATTATTTGCCGGTACTCGTATGCACTGCTGCCGTGCCGGGAGGTTGATCATTCGTTCCTCGTCTGCTGTTCGGGTCGGGCTCACGTCTCTCCTCTGCTTTGTCGTCATCAGCCTCGCGTCCTCACTGGGCGTCGCCCATGCGGCTGCTGAAGAAGGCGAACACGCTTTGGCGGACGCCCGCGCCTGCCCGGATCTCTTCGGCGACGTTGAGGATCGCAGCGAGAACCGCGCCTGGCGCAAGCGGATGTTGAGCTGGGTTGAACAGCGCGGTCCGGTCGTCGAGATCACCCATTCGACAACGTGGAAGCGCCCGTTCTACCTTGAGTTTGCCGGCATCGAGCTGATGGAGACCGGCGAACAGGACAACAAACGCTACGCGATCATCCGCGTCGGCGCCGACCGCCCGGCGGCGATCGACTGCGAGCCGGGCGATTACCTGGTCCATGTCGATGACGCGCTCGGCCGACAGGGCCGAGTGCTCGCCGTGCTCGATGGCTCGCTGCTCATCGACTTCGACGGCCAGCTGGGCTACCTGATGACCGCCGAGGCCGAGCCCCCGGTCTGGCAGATGGTCTGGCGCTCGGGCTGGTACTTCGTGCACCGCCACGAAGTGCGGTTCAGCAAGAACACGCCGCGCCGCCGGACGCCCACCCGGCGCAGGCCCGCACGCCGGCGCCGTTGACCGCCTCCAACCGCTTCCCCCCACCGTCTTTTTCACCCCCGACCCCCCAAAGAGGAGGCCCGGCCATGTCTTCGATCAGCGTGCATGAAAACCCTGAAGGCGCGGACAACCCGCACACTTTCACTTTGACCACCCGCGGCGATGAGCGCGAGGTGATCGGCCGCTTCGAGGCGGTCGCCGAGGCCAAGGACTGGAGCGAGAACTGCGGTCAGCAGGTCGCGCTTGAGCGCGACGACGGTCGCGTGCGGATGAGCTTTCGCGACGGCGATCTGATCGACTACGTCTTCGAGACGCGCAAGGGTCGGCGGACCTGATGGACCGGCAGGTCCACTGACGGGATCTATTGCCCCGATCCCGACGCTTTCCGTACCCTCGGCCGCGATGCGGTTTCACCGATTCTCATCGCTGCTGCTGCTCGCGACGGCCCTGCAAATTGCCGCCTGCGACGACGCCCCCGACAGTGAAACGCGGCTTGCGCCCGCGGACGCACGCGCCACCGATGGCGCATCCGCGGACAGCACGCTGCCACCCGCCGATTTCGGCTTCGACGCGGCGCTGTTCGTTGACGCCATGGTCGGCGTCGATGCGGAGGTTCGCCCCGACGCCGCGGCCAACGACGCGACGTCGTTTGACGACGCCACGGGCGATGAAGGTGTTCCCGACGGTGCGACCGACGGCGCGATGGATGGCGCCGCGGACGCCACGGCCGACGCCGCAGCCGATGCGACGCCCGACGCGGACACACCGGATCGATGCGCCCGGTGGCGTGGTGTGGATGACGATGCGCTGGTCGCGGCGCTGCATCGTGAGCTGCACGAGGCGTATCGGCCCATCGAGGTGCAGCCTGACCTGGGCGGCAATCCCAACCGCTACACCACCGCGCGCTTCTTGATGTTCACCCAGGTGGAGTACGTGCCCGGCCCGGACGGGCAGCTGGGGCAGGAGTGCGTCTATACCGGGCGCTTTGCGGTGACGCCCGAGGGCGAGGAGCCTGCGCGCGACGCGATCAACTGCGAGCACACGTGGCCGCGGTCGCGCATGGCGGCCGAAGACACGCTGCGGTATTCGCATGAGCAGTCGGACATCCATCACCTGCTGCCCACCGACCCCAACGTCAACAGCGCGCGCGGCAGCCTGCCATTTGGCGACGTGATGTCGGTGCAGAACGGGTCGTTCCGGCCGGCGCTGATCGGCGACGATGGCGCAGGCCACCTGGTCTTCGAGCCGCGCGATGAGCGCAAAGGCGATGTCGCTCGGGTCATCTTCTACTTCGCCACGCGCTGGGGCACGGGCCTCGCCGCTTACGAAGAGGCGCCGCTGCGCCGATGGATGGTCGACGATCCGGTCGACGCGCGCGAGCGGCGGCGCAATGACCTCATCGAAGCGATTCAGGGCAATCGAAACCCGTACATCGACTGTCCTGAGCTGGTCGGGCGCATCGCTGACTTTGCCGAGTTTGAGCCGCTCGATACGGAGCAGAGCCTGCCCGCGCCGTGAAACGGGCCCTCAGGACCCGCGCTCGACACAGTGAATGAGCCGTGCGATGCCTTCGGCGAACTCGCTTGGCGGCGTCAACAGGCTGACGACCAGGTGGGCTTCGTCGGCGAAGTCATAGAACCAACCGGGTTGCACCAAGACGCCGTGCTCATCGAGCAACGCGAGCACCCAATCCTCTTCGGAACGGCTCCGTGGCACATCGAGCACCGCCGTCCAGCCGCCTTCCGGCCGGCGCAATGTCACCGCTTTTTGGGCGAGCTGGTGGCTCAGCACGTCAAGGTTCTGACGAACCCGCGCTCGAATGGCCGCGGTCGTCTCGCGGCTCGCGAGCAACAGCGCGGGCAGCGCCCACTGAACCGGCGCGCCAACCGAAAGGAAGGTGTCGGCGATGAGCTCAAGCTGTGCCTGGGCCGGTCTGGCGTGTTGATTGAGCACGATCCACCCGGCCTTCATCTGGGGCAGACCAGCGCGTTTTGACAGGCCGCCGAGACCAAAGACTGGCACTTGCGCGGCCCGCACGGTGGGGACCGCGACGCGCGACGGCTCGATGGCATAGTCGGCGAAGACCTCATCGCTGATCACCGGCAAGCCCAGCCTCTCCAGGTGCGCGAGGTCGCCGCGCGACAGGAAGTTGCCGGTGGGGTTGTTCGGGTGAATCACCACGATGGCCCGCGTGCGTGGCGTGACCGCAGCCGAAAGCGCGGCGCGATCGAGGTGCCAGGCGCCGTCATAGGCCAACGGATAGGGCCACAACTGCACGGCTTCAAGCTGCGCCAGATGATCGAGCAGGGGATAGCTGGGCTGCGGAACGAGGATCTCGTCGCCCGGATCGCAGAGCAGCTTGAACAGCCAGCCATACGCCTCGCTGGTGCTCGCGGTGAGGACCACCGCGTCGGCGTCGACGCCCAGCTCGGCGGCGGTGGCGGCGCGGGCCACGGGCAGGCCGAAGGGCGCCGGTTCGTAGACCAGCGCCCGTCGATCGGCGAGCGCGGCCATGATGGCCGCCGCAGGGCTCGGCAGGTCGACGGTCGTCGGGTTCGAGCGGGTGAGATCGAGCAGCGGCAGCCCCGCGGCCTCGCGCGCGGCGCGGGCCCGCGCGAGCGGGTTCAGCGTGGGATCGAAGGCGGTCCGTCGTGAGAACCGCATGGCTCAGCGCACGACGCTGCGAAGGCTGGCTGGCATGGCATGCCCCGCCAAGGGTTGTTTCGGGCAGGGTAGGGGGCCGGCGGGAGGTTGTCGAGCGGGCGGTGGCGATTCGCCACAGAAGGTGGCGCGCGGTCTTGGTGGTCAGTTGGCGGCGTCGCAGAAGG
>JAGQJJ010000231.1 GCA_020430675.1 Myxococcales bacterium | reverse complement strand
CCTTGCGCATCGGACCTCGGCTCAGTCGAAGTCATCGAGGTGCAGCAGGCCCTGCAGCTCGTTCTTGTCGAGCCGCGCCCGCAGCAGATCGGCGTTGGTGACGCGCAGCCGCTGGTTGAGCACCTGCACGAAGCACCACAGCAGCTTGACCGCGATCTCCTTGTCGCGCCGCATCAGCGCAAAAAGCGGCCGCCGGCCGACCGCGATCAGCCGCGAGGCCTGCTCGGCCGTCACGCGGGCCGAGCGCGGGCCCTTGTCCATGATCGCCATCTCGCCGAAATGCCCGCCGGGCCCCAGCCGAGCCAGCTCGACGTTGCCTTTGCGAATGCTCACCATGCCTTCGAGCACCACAAACATCTCTTCGCCGAGCGAGCCTTCGTCGAAGACCAGCTCGCCCGCGCCGAAGGTGTGCACGTCGCTGACGTTGAGCACCTCGACCAGCTCGACGTAGGTCAAGTGCTGGAACAGCGGCATATGCCGCAGCACGTTGAGCTTGAGCGAGATCTCGTGCGGGCCCTTGACCCGCCGCGCGTCCTGCCCGCCGCTCTCGACCCGCACGACCAGCGCGGTGATGTTGTCCTTGCCGCCGCGCTTGTTGGCCATGTCGACCAGCGCCGCGGCCGGCCCGCCCGGTTGTTTGCCGTCGAGCACGCCGACCACCTCGGCCAGCACGTCGACGTGCTCGGTCAGGCCGTCGCTGCACAGCAGGAACTGGTCGCCGGTGGCCACTTCGAAGTCGAGCGTGTCGACCTGCACATCGGCGTAGACGCCCACCGCGCGGGTCACCGCGTTCTTGTAGGGCGCGCGCTTGGCCTCTTCGGGCTTCAGGCGGCCGCGCCGGATCATCTCGTTGATCAGCGAGTGATCCTCGGTGAGCTGAAAGACCTCGCCCTGGCGGATGAGATAGACCCGGCTGTCGCCGACGTGCGCGATGAAGCCGCGCGTCGGTGTCAGCAGCAGCAGCGAGCTGGTGGTGCCCATGCCACGCTTGCTGGCGTCGGCCTGCGCGGTGTCATAGATGGCCCGCCCGGCGTTGCGCACCGCGTCTTCGAGCAGTTGCAGGATCTCGCCCCGCCCCTTCCCGGTCTCGGCGAAGCGTCGCAGCAGGGCCTCCTCGGCGCCGATGATGCGCCGCACCTCATCAACCGCCATCGCGCTGGCCACTTCGCCCGCGGCGTGCCCGCCCATGCCATCGGCGACCATGAACAACTGAAGCGAAGGCTCGATGAGCCAGGCGTCCTCATTCGTGGGCTTGACCTGCCCGATATGAGTATGCGCCAGGGCGGTCGTCTCCATCGGGCCTCCCAGGAAGTGTCAGCCGGACCCCGCATCATCGCGCAACGGGCGGCGGGCGAACACCCGCAAAACACCGGCGCCGCCGAACAGAGCCTGCCCGGCGGTGAGCGCGAAGTCGAGAGGCAAAAGCGTCCAGAACAGCATACGCCAGAGATGATCAGCGAGCGTACGGGGACCAAAAAGCAGCCGCGGCGCAAAGCCGCGGAGCCCCAGCGCGGCGAGCACGCTGCCCGCCAGCTCGGTGGGCACGTAGGGCCGTGAGAGCTGCACCACTGACAACCCGGCGCCCTCGACCAGCGCGCGCAGCGTGGCCGGTCGCAGGTGGTAGAGATGGGTCGGCGCCTGCAGGAAGAACCAGCGCCCGCGGAACAGGCGCGCCCAGAAGGTCGGGGTGGGCACCTCGACCATGACCAGACCCCCGGGCCGCACCGCGCGGGCCATCTCGCGCAGCTCGGCGCCCGGGTCGTAGGTGTGCTCCAGGCAATGCCAGCTCGTGATCAGGTCGAAGCTGCCCTCGGCATAGCCTTGCGCGGCCAGCTCGCCCACATCGACGGTGAGCCCGTGCAGCTCGGCGGCGACGGCGCGGCAGGTGGGGTTGAAGTCGACCCCGCGCGCCTCGACGCCCGCTTGATCGCGCAGGGCGCGCGCAAATCCGCCGAGCCCGCAGCCCACGTCGAGCAGGCGCGCACCTTTCAGCGCCAACCCCAGGTGCTGCAACTGTTTTGCGACGACCTGGGCCCGCAGCCCGTCGAGGCCGAGCGCGGCTTTTGCGGGTTTGTCAGCGAAGGCCTTGCGCGCCGCCGCCAGCTCGTCGTCGCTGTAATAGTGGGCGTAGAACGGGCCCATCTCGTCGGGCGCGGGGCGCGGATCGAGCACCCAGGAGCCGCATTCGGGGCAGCGTCCATACGAAAACGCGCCCGGACACCCCCAGAAGGTGTCGGGCGCGTCTCGCACCACGGGGCGCAGGGCGGCGTCAGGATGGCAGGGACAGCGACCGGGTTGCATGCCCCGGTATCGCCCGCCCGGCGGCCGATGGCAAGGTCAGCGCCGACGGCGAATGAACGGAAGGGCCAGCAGCAGCGCGATGAGGCCGGCGGGCGCGCCTGGGGCGCCGGGCGTCGACGTGCAGCCGCCGCCGCCCGAGCCCTTCATGCCGCCGCCATCACCGGCGACCGGGGGCATCATCGGGCTGTAGGGCTCCATCGGCGAGACGCGGCCGGGGTAGGGCAGGTTCGGCTCGCGCACGGTCAGGCCGGCGAGCACGTTGGCCGGCAGCGGGGCGATGGGCGCGGCGCAGGTCGCCGACGGCATGCCCTCGGCGTCGGCGATGGCGACCGCGACGTAGCCGGTGGCGCAGCGGCAGCTCGGGAAGCCGTTGAGCATCACGCACTCGCCGTTGTCGCCGCAGGTATTGGCCGCGCAGGCGTCGGGGAAGCTCACCGGCCCGTTGTCGAGGCCGACCGCGGTGAAGTTGAGGCGCGCGTCGCCGCACGAGACGAAGGGCAGGCCCGCCGGATCGATGCCGGCGCGGGCCAGCATGCCCTCGGCGCAGGCGCAGCCGGCCTGGTTGAAGCCACCGTTGCCGTCGCCCACCGCGACCTCGGCGCAGGCGCCGCCGGCGCCGCAGGCGGCGAAGTCGCAGGCGTCAAAGGCCTCGGCCGCCTCGGGCTCCCAGCCGCACAGATCCTGCTGGTCTTCGGGTACCTCGACGCGGTGCAGGTTCGACACGTCGCCGCCGCCGACCGGGCCGAAGACCGGATCCAGGTCCATCTCTTCGGGGCTGAGGCGCGTGTAGAGGCGGGTGATATAGGGCTTGCTCTCCAGCAGCTTGGCCAGCGAGTCGCGGGCGTCGATCGCCTCCTGGCCGGCCCACTCGGGCACGAAGCTCTCGCGCACCGTCTGGGCCAGCGGCGCCGAGGGCTGCGAGAGCTCGGTCACGAAGCCGTGGCCGTTGTTCTCATCAACCTTGCGGGCGACCAGCGCCAGGTAATTGGTCGAGTAGCTGCGCGGATCAAAGACCAGATCGGCGTCTTCGATGGCCAGATCGGGCACGTTGAGCGGCCCGTAGCGGCCCTCGCTGAGAATCCAGATCTTCACCCCCATCTCAAGCTGCGCGGCGACCGAGGTCAGGCGCAGCGGCACCGCGGGGCCGGCGGCCTGATAGGTCATCTTGATGGGCTGGATCGACGCGGTGTCTTCGCCCGGGGCCAGCTTCATCGCCAGGAACTTCATGCCCTCGGCGGTATAGAGCGCCACGAAGGGCTCCATCTCTTCGGTGATGCGGTACTCGTTGAGCCGCAGCCACTCGATCAGCGCCCGGGGGTCATCGCTCTCGATGGTCGCGGTGTCGAAGGGGCCCACGCGCTGCTGGTCGAGCACGTTGACCTCGCCCGGCGGCGGTGCGCCGTTGCCGTCGGCGTCGTCGACCCCGCCGGCCGCCGCTTCGAAGCAGCCGCCCCACGGAATCTCGAACTGGGGCTGCGTGGCCAGATCGAGCGCGTTGAACGCGCCGCCGGGCAGCACGCCCAGCTCGGCCACCGAGGGGATGGGCACCACCCAGGCGAAGGCCTCGGGGTCACCCTGGTAGGTGATCTCGACGTAGCTGGTGACCGTGTTGGCGTCTTCCTGCACGAAGATGATGCGCTCCGCCGACTGGTCGACGGGCGTCGAGTTGCAGAAGAAGCCACCGCAGGCGAGCGCCGCGGAGGGCAGGGCGAGAGCGCCGGCGAGGAGCCCGGCGCCGGCAAAAGAAGCGAGTGCGCGCTTTTTCATGAATAAACCTCCCGGCGGGTGGGCGCTAGCAAGTTGCGTTCCATCGCCCGCAGCGCCGTTTTACCCCGCGCGGCGGGGTGGTTTCTCGATGATCGACACAGAAATTCATCGGATCCGACGCCGGCGGGCGACCAGGCCCAGCGGCAGGATCAGCAGGGCCCAGAGCGGGCTCGTCGGCGCACCGGGCGCGCTGGTGCAGCCCTCGGCGACGCCGGGCAGGCCGCCGCCGTCGGGCGGGTTGACTGGGATCTGTACTCCGGGGCCTTGCAACGGGCTGACGCGCCCCGGATAGGGCAGGTTCGGCTCGCGCACCGCGCGCTGATAGGCCGCGGCCGGCACCGGCACCGCGGGCGCGACGCAGATCGGCACCGGCATGCGCTCGGCGTTATAGCCGGCGACCGCCACAAAGCCGCGTTCGCAGCGGCAGCTCGGGAAGCCGTTATGCGTCACGCACTCGCCGTGGTCGCCGCAGGGGTTGCTGGCGCAGGCGTCGGGCAGCGAGAGCACGCCCTGATCGAGCGCGGGCGCGGTGAAGTTCAGCCGCACGTCGACGCACGAGGTCGCGACGCCGTACTGCACGTCGGGCAGCGCGCGGGCGACGGTGCCCTCGGGGCAGGCGCAGCCGGCGTTGTAACGCCAGTTGTCGACGCCGACCGCGACGCAGGTGCCCGCCGCGCCGCAGGTGGCCCGGTCGCAGGCCGCCGCGCGCAGCGCATCGGCGTCGGCGTCAAAGCCGCAGCCGATCTCGGCGGGATCGCCCGGCAGGTCGTGAATGTTCGAAACCTCGCCACCCGCGACAGGGCCGAAGAGCGGGTCGAGGTCCATCTCGCCGGGGCTCAGGCGCGTATAGAGCCGCGTGATATAGGGCCGGCTCTCCAACAGCGTGATCAACGCCTGCTGGGCGTCGATGCCCTCCTGGCCGAAGCGCGCCGGCACCCGCTGGTTGCGAATGGTCTGTAGCAGCGGCGCCGTCGGGGCGGCCAACTCGGTCACGAAGCCATGCCCACCCGCGTCGTCGACCTTGCGCGCCACCAGCGAGGGGTAGTTGACCTGTCCGCTGAAGGGATCGAAGCGCACCTCGGCGTCGGGGATGAGCACCTCGGGCATGTTCAATGGCCCGTAGCGCGACTCGCCGAGAATCCAGACCTTGACCCCCATCTCGGGCAGGGCGGCGACTGCGGTCAGGCGCAACGGCACCGCGGGCCCGCCGGCGCGATAGGTCATCTTGATCGGTTGGATGCCTTCGGTGCCTTCGCCGGGGGCCAGCTTCATGGCCAGGAACTTCATGCCTTCGTCGGTGTACAGCGCGATGAAGGGCTCCATGGCCGGGGGGATGCGGTAGTCGTTGAGTCGCAGCCACTCGACCAGCGCGCGCGGGTCGCGGGACTCGATGGTGGCCGTGTCGAAGGGGCCCACGCGCTCTTCGGCCAGCACCTGCACCTCGCCGTCGCCACCGTTCTCGTCCGCCTCGGGGATCCCATCGGCGTCGGCGTCGAGGAAGCACCAATCGAGGCCGCGATACTGGGGCTGGGTGGCCAGGTCGAGCGCGTTGAAGGCGCGGCCATGCCAGACATCAAGCTCGGGCAGCGCCGGCACCGGCACCACCCAGGCGAAGTCTTCGGGCGCGCCCTGGTAGGCGATCTCGACGTAGCTGGTGACGGTGTCGGGGTCTTCTTGAACGAAGATGATGCGCTCGGCCTGTTGATCGACCGGCTGGGTTCCGCAGAAGAACCCGCCGCAGGCGAGCGCCGAGGTGGGGGTGAGGGCGGCGGCGGCGAGCAGCAGCGTCGCGCCGGCCTTCGATGCGTCCTTCATCATGAGCGAACCTCCCGGGGGTTGGCCGGGGCGGTCGCAAATGCCGTGCCGACGCGGGATGCCCGTGCCGGCGGCGAGGCGATGACGGATCTCGCGAAATCCCGCGCGGGGCGGCACAGATTTTTGTCGAGAAGTGCTATGACGGCGCGGCCGATCCGCAGACGAGAGAGGAGCGCGCGATGAGCGAGTATCGCATCGAGAAGGACAGCCTCGGCGAAGTGCGGGTGCCCGCCGGGGCGCTCTATCAGGCCCAGACGCAGCGGGCCGTCGACAACTTTCCGGTCAGCGGCCTGCCCATGCCCCGGGCGATGATCCGGGCGCTGGGGCTGATCAAAGGCGCCGCGGCCCGCGCCAACCTGGACCTGGCGCTCATCGATGAGAAGCGCGCCGAGGTCATCCGCCTCGCGGCCGAAGAGGTCGCGCGCGGCGATCACGACGCGCACTTCCCGATCGACATCTTCCAGACCGGCTCGGGCACCTCGTCGAACATGAACGCCAACGAGGTGATCTCGACCCGCGCCACGGCGCTGCTCGGCGAGAAGGTGCACCCCAACGATCACGTCAATATGAGCCAGTCGAGCAATGACGTGATCCCGACGGCGATTCACGTCGCGGCGGCGCTGCTGGCGCACGAGCACCTGCTGCCCGCGCTGCGCCATCTGAGCGCGGCGCTGGCCCGCAAGGCCAACGAGAACGAT
>JAGQJJ010000230.1 GCA_020430675.1 Myxococcales bacterium | reverse complement strand
TCGCCGACGACGTGCCGCTGGGCTTTGCCAACTCGCTGATCATCCGCGGCGCCGAGGCGTGGGCCGGCACCCTGGCCCTTGAGACCGGCGTCGGCGGTCGCGTGCGCCCCCGCCTGCGCGTCGTGCGCGTGCCTTTGCCCTGATTAGGGTCCGCCGCGTCGGCGTCGCCGCCGCATCAGGGGCAGCAGCGCCAACAGCAGGAACCACGGCGCCGGGCTGCCTTCGCTCGCTCGACAATCGCAGTCATTCCCGCCGCCGCCCTGCCCATTGCCCACATCGGGGGTGGCAGAGTCGACAAAGAGCAGGTCGTGGCGCACGAACATGTCGACCACGCCGCGATCGACGCCAAACTCGGGCGGCGGCCCCTGGTCGACCCCGCCGTCGAAGTCGAGCGGGTTGGCCCGCGGCGACACGCCGGGCGTGAAGTCGGTGCAGGTGCCTTCGTAGCAGAAGGTGCGCACCGGGCAGGTGATGAAGTTGCAGGGCGCGTCCGCGCTGCATTCGCCATCGACGCAGACCGTGCCCTGGGGGCAGTCGATGCCCGAGCAGGGGTCGGTATAACAGGCCCCATCGCCGGGATCGCAGCGCTGCCCGCGCAGGCAGCGACCACCGCATTGATCCTGCACGCACTCGCCGTCCACGCAGTGCCGGTCGGGCCCGCACTCGATGCCCAGGCAGGCGTTGAAGCACTCGCCCTCGCGGCAGAACTGGTTGGCCTCGCAGGCCCGCTCGGCGCACGGATCGGCTTCGCAGGCGTCGGCCCGACACCGCTGCCCCTCGGCACAGCCGGTATGCCGGCATGTCGCCGGCACGCAATTGCCCAGCTCGCAGGCCTCGCCCTCGGCGCAGTTCACCCCGCGGCACGGATCATCGCATTGCCGCCGTTCAGGGTTGCAGATCAGCCCCGCCGGGCATCGCGCCCCGGCGCAGGCGTTCGAGTGGCACAGGTCGACATCGCCCCACCCATCGACGCAATACGTCTGCCCGCCGCACTCGCCATTGACGCAGGGCTGCACGCACTCGCCGAAGAAGCACAGGTAACCCCGCGGGCAGAGCGCGTCTTCGTCGATGCGCCCATCGCAGTTGTCATCCTGCCCGTTGCACACCTCGGGCGGCTCTTCGCCGCATTGCCCGCAGGCGTTGAACAGGCCCTCATCGGCCAGGTTGTCGCAGTCGTTGTCGATGCCGTCGCAGACCTCGGCCGAGGGCTCGACCGCGCCGACGCATTCGCCCCACTCGCCGTTGACGCAGTTCGACAACCCGTAGCGGCACTGCCCGACCGCCGCTGCGCCGACCAGCCCGCACGGCCGGCTGATCTCATCGGTCGCGCCGTCGCAGTCGTCATCGATGCCGTTGCAGGTCTCTTCCACCGGCAGGATGCCATCGCAATCTTCCCAGCGCCCCGCCTGGCATTGCTCGCGCCCCTCGCGACAGGCGCCCAGGTTGCGGCTGCAGACCCGCGTGATCGGATCCATCGTGCCCGGCTGGTTGTCGGCCTGCCCGTCGCAATCGTCATCGAGCAGGTTGCACGCCTCATCCGAGACCTGCCCGCAGCCGCCGCAGGCGTTCTGCACGTTTTCGTCGATCTGGCCATCGCAGTCGTCGTCGAGCTCGTTGCAGGTCTCATCGGGCAGCGGCCCGCAGCCCCCGCAGGCGTTGCGGGTGCCCTCATCGGTCAGGCCATCGCAGTCATCGTCGGCGCCGTTGCACTCTTCATCGGGCACCGCGCCGCACTCGCCGCAGGCGTTGAGCGCGCCTTCATCGATGCGGCCGTCGCAGTCATCATCGACCCCGTCGCAGATCTCGGTGGGGATGGCCTCGGCCAGAATCCGGCTGAACGCCAGTCGCAGGCCGGCTTCATCGGCCGCGCTGTACGCCCGCCCGGTGTCCAGATCGATCTGCCCGTTGCGGTCGACCGCGGTGCCGCCCTCGCGCGCGATGCCATCGAGGAAGGCCGCGTGATCGGGTTGCACCGCAAACGCGATGACAAAAACCCGCACATCCTTGTCGACATTGCCGCCGCCTGCCGGATCGGGCGTGCGCACCGCGCGCAGCGCCATGGTCTGCGCCAGCACCGCCGACGCCGGATCATCGCGGACGCACGACTCGGCGCCGTCGGTGAACAGGATCACGAAGTTCTGCCGGCATCGCAGCGCCGGATCGCCGCGCAGCACGTCGCGGAAATACTCGTAGCCCAGCCGCAGCGTCTCGGCGAGCGGCGTCGGCCCCTCGGCGCGCAGCTCACGGTTGCGCGGATAGTTCTCGCGGTGGTCCATCCACGACAGGATCTGGTTCTCGTTGTCAGCGGCAAACGGCACCAGCAGCGCAAAGTTGAAGCCCGGCTCCTCGTAGACCTGGCCGTCGCAATAGCCCGCGTAGTTCAGCGGGTTCTCGCCCAGCCCGTCATAGCCGGTCAGCGCGCCGCGCCCCGCGCCGTTATTGATGCCCAGCCCTTCGCGCTGCGGATAGCGCATCAGCGAGAACTCGACCTCCGACGTCGTCTCGACGATGCCACGGATGACGTTCTTGGCCACGTACAGCCGGCTGATGCCGCCGTCGCCGGGATACTCCGCCGAGTTGTCGCCGCCGGTCGCTTCGCCCGTCGCGATGTCGAAGCCCATGCTGCCCGACGTATCGAAGATCAGCAGGATGCGCGGTTTGATCTGCGCCTCGGCGGTGCCGAACAGCGCGGTGAGCAGAGCGAGCCCGATCGCGAGCCGCAGGGGCATGGGCGGTTCTCCCATCAATGACTGGCAGCATGCTGCGCAGACGTCAGGATAGCCCGGCGCCTCGGCCCGATACCACCGCCTCGATCGGGCGAAGCACCACGAGGTCATCGCGGTGCACCGCCTCGGGCGCGGCGTGGTCCGCCGACCGCTGCCCGGCCACCGCGCGCAGCGTCGCCGCGTCGTGACGGGCCAGTCCGCGGGCGAACTCGACGCCATCGGGGCCGATCACGCGCACCGGATCACCCTCGGCAAAATCGCCCTCGACCGAGGTGATGCCGATCGGCAGCAAGCTGCGCCCATGGGCCCGCACCGCCGCCTCGGCGCCCGCGTCGACGTGCAGCGTGCCCGCCGGGTGCCCGGCATAGGCGATCCAGTGTTTGCGCCGCGGCATCGGCGCGTCGGCGGCGAACCAGGTGCCCAGCGCCTCGCCGGCATACAAGCGGCGCAACACATGCGGCGCCTTGCCGCGCGCGATGATCGCCGGCAGCCCCAGGCGGTTGACCTGCGCCACTGCGGTCAACTTGGTGCGCATGCCGCCGCTGCCGAGGCCGGTGGTGCTCGGCCCGGCCAGCGCCAGCACCGCGTCGTCGACGCGCCCCACAAACGGCTCGGGCTGCGCGCCCGGCGCGCGCGGATCGCCCGCGTAGAAGCCCTCGACGTCCGAGAGGATGATCAAGAGCTGCGCGTCCACCAGGCTGGCCACCTGTCCGGCGAGCAGGTCGTTGTCGCCCAGCTTGATCTCTTCGATGGCCACGGTGTCGTTCTCGTTGATCACCGGCACCGCGCCCAGCTCCAGCAGCGTCAGCAGCGTGTGCCGCGCCGCGAGGAAGCGCCGCCGGTCGCGCAGGTCTTCGTGCGTCAGCAGCACCTGCGCCGCGACGCGCTGATAGAACGTCAGCTCGTCGGTCCACATGCGGATGAGCTGGCCCTGGCCCACCGCCGCCGTGGCTTGCAACCGCTCGATGCGATCGGGCCGCGTGGTCAGCCCCAGGCGCGGCATGCCCAGCGCCACCGCGCCGCTGCATACCACCACCACCTCGACCCCCTCGGCCTGCAGCGCGACCAGACCGCGTACGAGCGAGGTGAAGGTGACCCGATCGAAGTCGGCCCCATCGCGCAACACGGCGCTGCCGATCTTGACCACCACGCGACGCGCGCCCTCAAAGGCGGGTTTGCGAATCATTCCGGCGCATCCTCGGCGAAGTTTGCGCCCGCGGGCGCCCCCCCGGGCAGGGGCAGCGGACGCGGACGATCCTCATCGACAGAAGGCGCGACATGCGCGTCTTCAATCTGCAATTCACCGCTCGGCCCGACGGTCAGCCGCGGCGCGTCGCCCGGTTTGGGCAGCGCCGCGGTCGTCTCCTCATCTTCGGCCGCCGCCGCGCGGTCACCGAGCAGGAACGCCCGATCGGCAAAAAGGCGCGGCCGCGCCGCATAGACCCGCGCGTCCTCCGGCGCCTTGATCGCGGTGGCATCCAGCTCGGTCTTCAGCGTCAGCTTCGCGGTCAACCGCAGCGCGCGGCCCCCCTTCTCGAAGGCCAGCGTCGCGTTCACCTCGGCCTGAAGCGGTTGGCCGGTCTTCACATCGAGCGCCAGCGTGCCCTCCAGGCTCAGAAGGCGCCCATACTCGGTCAAGAGGGGCCCGCGCGGCCCCCAGATGGCCGGCGAAGGCAGCGCGTCGCTCTCGCCGGGCCACGTCAGCGGCAGCGAAGGCGGCCCGTCAGCTTCGGCGGTGCCCACCAGCGCCAGCGCCAGCGCGGGGCGGCCGGCGACCTCGATCGGGCCCTGCGATGACACCAGCAGCCGCGGCGCGAGCAGGCGCAGAAAGCCGCTCACCGACTCGACCCCGCTGTCGAGGCAGCGATCCTGCTCATAGGCCCGCACCGGCAATGCGGTCGCCGGCCCGTGGCGGCGCGCCACAAAATACTGGCCGTCGACCCACCAGCACGACCGCCCCTCGGCCACCGACGGCTGGCCCAGCGCGGCGCCATCGGTGGTCTGCCGCAGCATGAACTGCCCGCCCGCGTCGATGACCAGCCGCGTCTCTTCCCGCAAGGTCACCTGCGGATCGGCGCCCGCGCGCAGCGCAAACTGCGCCTGCACGGCAAACGCGCGCCCGCCCAGCGTCGACGCCACCTCCGAGAGCGGTCGCGCCAGCACCGTGCCCAGCCGTGCGCCGGTATCGACCTCTTCAGCGGCGAGCGGGCGCAATCGACCGGCCTCTTCCGCCGCGGCCAACCCCTCTTTGAGCGCCAGCCGCGCCCGATCGGTCGTCGGCAGCAGATCGCAGCCGCCGAGCGCAAAGCCGCAGATGAGCAGCGGCGCGACCGCGCGGATCGTGATAGGCGTCCTGAGCATGCGCTGCCGTCATACCGGATCGGCGGCGCCGTGTCGCGGAGAGCTGGCATGGAGCGATGGCTGCTCATCGGCGCGCTGGCCGGCGGTCTGCTGGTCGCCGCCATCGCCGCGTGGCACACCGGCCGCGTGCGCCGACGCCGGCAACGCGCCTCGGCCCATGGCCGCCGCATGGAGGCGCAGGCCCCGGCCATGCTCGAAGCCATGGGCTACACAGTCATCGCGCGCCACCCCGAGCGCGCGGTGCGCTGGTTTGTCGACGGCGAACCGCGCGAGACCGTGCTGCGCGCCGATCTGCTGGTCACCCGCGGCCGGCGGCGCTACGCGGTCGAGGTCAAGACCGGCGGCGCGACCCAGGTGGAGAAGGGCGCCACCAGACGACAGCTCTTGGAGTACGCGGTGCACTACGCCGTCGACGGCGTGCTGCTGTTCGACGCCGACCGGCGCCTGCTACGCGAAGTGCGCTTCCCTCTGGCCCATCGACGTCGTCGCTGGCCATGGTTCGTGATCGGCCTTCTCATCGGGGCGATTACGGCCCTCGCATGGCACACCCTCGGTTGACATGGGGTGACGCCTTCCACAGTATGGAGCACTTTTTTTCGACCGACACGGAGTCGCCCCCATGTCCCGAAGCTACCTGTTCACCTCGGAGTCGGTCACTGAGGGCCACCCCGACAAGATCTCGGATCAGATCTCCGACGCCATCCTCGACGCCCTGCTCGAACAGGATCCCCACAGCCGGGTCGCCTGCGAGACGCTGGTCAAGACGGGCTACGTCATGCTCGCCGGTGAGATCACCAGCAAGGCGGTCATCGACTACCCCGGCATCGTGCGCCGCACGGTCGCCGACATCGGCTACACCTCATCCGAGATGGGCTTCGACGCCGGCACCTGCGCCGTGCTGATGGCCATCGACCAGCAGTCGCCCGACATCGCGATGGGCGTCGACGAGGGCGCCGGCGACTTCAAGGAGCAGGGCGCTGGCGACCAGGGGCTGATGTTCGGCTTCGCCTGCAACGAGACCCGCGAGCTGATGCCGCTGCCCATCTCGCTCGCCCACCAGCTCACCGCGCGGCTCGCCCAGGTGCGCAAGGACGGCACGCTGCCTTTCCTGCGCCCTGACGGCAAGAGCCAGGTCTCGGTCGAGTACCGCGACGGCCAGCCCTTCCGCATCGAAGCGGTGGTGCTCTCGACGCAGCATGACGACCACGTCACCAACGCCGACCTGCGCCACTCGGTGCGCGCGCATGTGCTCGATCCGGTGCTGCCCAAGGGTTTCATCGATGAGAAGACCCACTTCTTCATCAACCCCACCGGGCGTTTTGTCATCGGCGGCCCGATGGGCGACTGCGGCCTGACCGGGCGCAAGATCATCGTCGACACCTACGGCGGCATGGGCCGCCACGGCGGCGGCGCGTTCAGCGGCAAGGATCCGACCAAGGTCGACCGCAGCGCCGCCTATGCCGCACGCTACGTCGCCAAGAACATCGTCGCCGC
>JAGQJJ010000229.1 GCA_020430675.1 Myxococcales bacterium | reverse complement strand
GACGTGCTCGTCGCCCGCGGCGTACCTGCCAATCGCATCGCGATGCTGAACGCCGAGACGGCGAAGGCCAGCGCCGATCGGCAGCGCATCGCCGAGGGCTTCAACGGCAACCCGGCGGAAGGCATCGCGCCGAAGTACGACGTCGTCATCGCCAACGCCGTCGCCTACGAAGGCATCGACCTTCAGACGCGCACCTGTGCCATCCATCACATCGATCTGCCCTGGGAGCCGGCGACGCTTCAGCAGCGCAACGGCCGCGGCGTGCGGCAGGGCAATCAGCTCGCGCGCATCGCCATCTACTACTACTTCGCGCTGCGCTCGATGGACGCGCTGCGCTTCGGGCTCATCCAGGGCAAGCGCGGCTGGATGGTGGCGCTGCTCAAGAGCCAGGACCGGGCGACCAACAACCCCGGCGCCAGCATGGACCTCGGGCCCGATGAGATCCTGTTGTTGCTCTCGCGCGACCCCGAGAAGACCCAGGAGCGCCTGGCCAAGATGCGGGCGCGGCAGTTGGCCGAGCAGCGCACCAAGGTCGCGACCAACGCCGCGAACCTGCTGCGCGGCGCGCTCGGGCGCTTCCGTCAGGCCCGGCGGGTCAAGACCGAGGATGCCATCGCTGCCCGCGAGATGATGGCAGACGGCGAACAGCGCCTCGATGACTTGCGCCAGGTCGACCCCGCGGCCTGGCCGTGGGCGCACCTCGCCGCCGCGGCGCGCACGGTCGAGGACATGGTCATCCCCATGCCCGAGGGGCTGCTCGAAGAGGGGGCCGTCGCCCCGATGCCGCTCTTTGAGGGCCTGCGCACACGCCTCGACGGCGAGCCGGTCGAGTGGGGCCGCATCTGGCGCGAGGACGACGCGCCGCTGATTCAGTGGATCGGGATGCGCAAGGCCGGGCAGACGACCTGGTCGTCGAAGGCCGCGCCGCAGATCAAGCCGACGTCGGTCACCCCGATCGCCGCCGAAGAGTGGCCTGACGAGAGCGGGCTCCCGCCGCCGGGCCTGCCGGTGCGCCTGCATGACTGGTCGGACCTGAGCTGGTGGATGGCCAGCGATGACTGGCTGGAGCGCACCTGGAGGGCGCACGGGCCGCTCGTGCTGCGCCGGTTGAGCACCGCCGGGCCCTACTGGTCGCGCGACCAGCGCGTCCCGGTCATCACGCCCCGCGGCGAGCTGCTCATCACCAGCGGCGAAGGCATCGGCCAGGGGCGGGTCATCCCACCCACTCAGGAGGGCTGGACGACCTTCGCGGACCTCATCGCTCGGGGCCAGCTCGCCGGCGAGGCGGGCAAGGAGCTGCGACGCGCCGCCCAATACTGGTGGCGCCGCAAGGACTTGCCGCGGGGCCCCCGAGAAAAAGCACCCCCGATCGCAAATCGCCCTTCACTGCGATTCGAGTCGCAGTCGTACCCCTCAACCATCAACGATGGGAGGCCCGCCGTGCCGCAGGTTGATGACAAGATTCGAGTCATGCTCAAGGGCGAGGAACGCACCGCCCGGGTGACTCGCCTCGCCGACAACGGCGTCTATGCCAAGGTCTGGAACCCCAAGCGGCGCGCCTATCCCAAGCGGGCGACCTTCATCCCGTCCCATGACATCGTGACCCCCCCGAAGACTTCGCACAGCTCGGGCACCCGGAGCAATCCGACGTGCCCGAGCTGCGCGAAGTCGCGTAACAACCCGTCGACGCCGGTCGCCGACACCCAGATCAGCGACCGGGTGACCGTCACTGGCCATGGCGTCATCCTGCTCGACGGCCGAGTCATCCCGAAGACCGCCGAAGAGTCGCTGATGACGCGCCGGGCGCTGCGCAAGCACGTCCGCGGGCTCACGCCGGCGGCGCTGGAGAAGCGGCTGTCGCCGAACCCCCGGACGCGCAACAACCCGGGCAACCCCGCGAGCGGCTATCAGGTGGTGGGCATGACCAAGGCGGGCAAGGTCCGGTTCGTCAAGCCGGCCCAGACCTTGAAGGCTGCCCGCGCGCTGGAGCAGGAGGTGCCCGCTGACTGCCCGTTCTGGCAGATCCAGCCGGCAGCGCTGCGCACCGGCTCCACGCTTCAGACCTTCGTGCGCCGGTAACCCCCATGTTCTCCGCACTTCCCCTGACGACCGCTGTCGTCGCGAACCCCGGGCAACCGCCCGCACAACTCGTGGAGGTTGGCCCCATGCCATCCCAGCCGATCATCGGCCCGCACACCAACCCCGGCGGGCCCAGCCGCGCGACCGAGCTGGTCGCGCGCCACGTCGCGCCCCTGCTCATCGGCGGTGGCATCGGTGCCTTCGAAGCCCATGCCCGCGCCGGCAAGTTCAAGAAGTGGGCTGAGCTGAAGCCCGGCAAGAAGGTCATCACCTGCGCGGTGCTGATGGGCGGCGCCCTCGTCGGCGAGCACGAGGCCCGCAAGCGGGGACAGCGCGCGCTCGCCGAGGCCCTCGCCGGCGCGGCGATCAGCCTCCAGGCGTTCATGTCGATGTACCTCGTCGAAGCCATGCTGGCGAAGGCCCTCACCCCCGAGGCCACGCAGGCGGCCGAGGCGGCGAAGAAGGCCGCCGAGGACGCGAAGAAGGCCGAAGGCGTCAAGGGCCTGGGCAACCTGTCGACGATGTCCCTCGATCAGCTCAAGGCGATGGACGCGCTCGTCGACGAGGACGTGCAGGACGTGCTGCTCCAGCTCGCCCGGGTCCGCGAGGCGGCCGAAGCCGCGGGCTACGAAGACACCACCTCGGGCCTCAACCACCCGCTCGACGGGCTCAATCACCCGCTCGAAGGCCTCAACCACCCTGACGAGCTGCGTTTCCCGCGGCTCGCCGTCTGACGCCCAAGGCATCAGGAAGCACCCAAAGGACTACGGAGAACAAGCCATGGAACCGACCACCGAAGACCTGATGGCCGTCCTGAGCGCCATGGGCGCCGACATCAACGACCTCTTCGACACCGCCGAGGATGGCCTCGGCGCGCTCGGCGCGCTGCCGGGCATCTCGCCGGCCATCCTCAACAACATCCGCCCGCAGCTCGCCCGCAAGGCCACGGGCATCCAGCAGAAGCACTCGCAGCTCGCGAACCTCATCAAGCGCTTCCAGTCGCGCCAGGCGCCGAAGGTGCCCGGGCGGTGCAGCGCGTGGGCGAAGGATGACCGACCGCTCAGCGCCGAAGAGCTGTCCAAGGCCTACCCGGTCCGCGCCTCGCTGTTCGCCCGCGTCTCGATCGACGGCGGCGCCGCGCTGTCGACGTCGCTGGTCGAAGACAACGGCTTCAAGCTGTTCGAGGTGGGCTACGGCGACCCGGCCGCCAAGTACGGCTGGGGCGGCGGTGGCACGCTCAGCGGCTACCACACCAACATGCCGCAGACCGGCAAGCTGGTTTCCCCGAGCTGGTTCAAGCTGCACGGCTTCGCCGTCGAGATCGAGGCGGCCGACCGCACCGAGAACGTCGCCGCCGACGTGCGCCTCTTCGGCGCCGCCCGCCTCAGCTTCGGCATGAACGGCTGGAAGCGGGTCTTCACCGACTTCGTCAGCGTCGCCGAGTGCCCCTTCGAGAACCGCCTGGAGCAGCAGGCGCCCGCCGCCGCCGGCGCGACCGGCGTCAACTACACCGGCCGCCCGTTCTGGTCGGAGACGCCGCTGGCCACCCTCCGTGCCGAGGAGCGCGTCGGCGTCCGCCTGCGCTGGCCCGACGAGCTGCTCGCGGTCAACCCCAGCAAGGCCTACGTGCTGACGGTCCACATGACCGGCTTCCTCGGCATCGTGGCGGGCGGCGAGTAAGCCGCCCTCGACCCGGACAACCGTCCCGATTCGTCGCGGGGGTGATCGATGGAAAGCCAGGCGCTCGCCAGAGTCCAACGATGGGTCGACGATCTGGTCGTGCAGGTCCGCGACCAGATCGCGCCGCTCAAAGCGAAGCTCGGCATGGTCGAAGACCAGGTCGCCGAGCTGGATGCACGGCTGCGGCAACGCGGCCCGGACGCCGCCGCGCAGGGCCGCCTGCAGGAGCAGGTCGACGCGGTCCGCGCCCACATCGAGCGCTTGGAGCGCCCGCAGAACCGGCGAGTGCTGCCCTCGCACGCGCTGACCATCCGCGTCGACGCCACCGGCGTCGGCAACGCGACCTTCAAGCCCTCGCTCGACATCGAGCTGGCCTTCATGGTCGCGACGGTCTTCGACCCGTTCGGGCTGGAGGCCGCGGGCATGGCCTGGCGCCCAACCGGCCAAGAGGCGGTCACGCTCTGGTCGCCAACGGAGGACATCGCTGACGCCGACTACCCGCCGCTCTCGCACCTCTGCGCGCCATCACTGGAGCACGCGGAACGCTACCCCTCGGGCGTGCGTGGCCTGAAGGTCGCGCGCGGCGAGCGGTACGACTTCCGCCTGCTCAACCTGCGTGGCGTCGCGCCCTACGACGTGGTCATCACCTTCTACCGCTACGCGGAGGCGTGCTGATGCACCTCGACCGAGCCGACGTCGCCCTGCGGCACGATGGGTCGCCCGAGGTCGTGCTGATCATCGGCGCTCGGTTCGCGCGCGACTTCAAGGTCGTCATGCGGGCATCCGACCCCGTGACGATGACCCTCCAGGCCGCCCGCGCCGGCCGTCTTGACCTGGTGGGGGCAGCGCCGGTCCCCGCCACTACGCCAACGACCATCGAGCTGCCTGGCCCGCTCGCCGCCACGCAGCTCATCGTCCGCGCTGAGGGCCCGTCCGGCACCAAGATCGCCGTCGATGTCGGGTGGGTGCCCGATCCGGTGCTCCCCGAGCCCGACTCGACTTACTCGACGCGCGCCTCGAAAGGCGGTCGACGATGAACCGCTGGCTGCTCGCCGGCGCGGGCCTCGCCGCCGCGGTCGGCGCCTCCCTGCTGCTCGCCGGCGGCGACGACGCCGACGAAGGCTTCGCCTACGACGTCGACCCAGAGCGCCCCTTCGGCCCCTACCACGGCAAGCGGCGCCCGCCCGGCTGGCCGCTGCTGATCGCCGAGGCCCGCGACGGTGACCAGGTCGCCCGCGCCGATGGCCTCGACCCGGCCGCCGCGGCGGCCCAGGCCCGGGCCTGGTTCATCGACCGCTACCGGCGGCCGCCGACCAGCATGGTCATCAAGCCGGTGCGCCCCGCCTCGGTCAAAGGCGCCGCGCTGCCCTTCGTGCGCCAGGTCGCCGGCGACGCCGGCCTCGGCGACAACTTCGTGCGCACCATGGTCCAGCTCGCCAGGGCCGAGGGCGAGGGCGGCACGTTCGGCGTGCCCGCCCGCAACTTCGACGCCCGCACGAGCGAACGCCGCCCCCGCTCGCGCCTGGCCACCACCTTCGACGGCCAGCGCCCCGACGATCGCGACCTGATCACCGCGGCGCTGACCTTCCAGTGGAATCGGGACGCCGGCCGCGAGTCGGGCAGCCTCGCCGAGCTGGGCGTGCCCGGCCTCGGCCTGCCCTGGGACTGGATGCCCTGGGACTGGACGCCTCGCGAGAGCATCGAGCAGCCCATCGCCTACTACGCGCGCCTCTGGCGCCTGGTCGAGCGCCGCACCGGCGAGCTGCAAGCCGCCCGCGGCGTCCGCCTCTGGCACACCGGCCCGACCCGCTTCAAGCGCTTCTACCTCGCTGGCGCCGACACGCCCGCCTGGCGCGGCCAGGCCACCGACGTCACCGCCCGCATCGACAACCACCTGCGCGAAGCCGGCCTTCGCACATAGGAGCCGCCATGTTCACCACGCTCACCGCGCCCAACGGCGACTGGTCCGACCCCGCCGAGCTTGGCGCCGCCTATGAGCGCGTCCGCGTCTTCCTCGACGACCGCGCCACGCCGGCGCGCATCCGCATCACCGACACGACCGGCGCAACCGACGAATTCCACCTGCCCGCCGGCACGGTCCGCGCGCTGTTCCGCGAAGGCGCCCGGGCGATCGAGTCGGTGGAGCTCTATGGCGTCGGCGCCCAGCTCGACGACGTCGTGGTCGAGTACGAGCGCGCCGCCGGCCCGGGCGACGCCGTCCTGGTCATCCACGGCCCCGCCGGCGCCGATGGCGCGGATGGCGCCGACGGTGCCGATGGCGCGGCCGGCGCTGCGGGCGCGGCCGGCGCGGACGGCGCCGATGGCAGCGCGCTGGGCGCCGTCTATGCCTTCCAGAACCCTGGCTCGGCCCAGAACATCGGCGCGGGCAGCGATGACACCCTGATCTGCGACAACGAGCAGCTCGACTCCGACAACGCCTACAACGCGGTCACCGGCGTCTACACCGTGCCGGCCAACGGCCTCATCGCCGCCAGCGCCAACGTGAAGTTCGCCACCGCGATGTCGGGCCGCCTGGAGTTGCAGATCAGCACCGATGGCGGCGGCACCTGGGTCTGCATCGCCCGAGGCACCGACTTCTCGTCGGCCTCGGCCAACACCCTCGCCATCTCGACCATGGTGCAGGTCACGGCGACCAACCAGCTCCGCTTCCGGGCCTTCAACACCGACGCCGGCGCCAAGGACACCGACCCCTCGGTCACCGGCTACGTCACCCTCGCCTTCGCGCGGCTGACCTGATCCGTTCACCCTCGCCGGCACGTCGCCGGCACTTTCAGGCGGGCCAGGCCCGCCGCAGCCATGGAGGATCCCATGCGACCGTTTGCCATCTTCTTC
>JAGQJJ010000228.1 GCA_020430675.1 Myxococcales bacterium | reverse complement strand
GGAACGTCTCCCCCTTGCGGGCGAGGTGGTCGATCCAGCCCTTCAGCGGCGCGGGCACGCCGAAATTGTAGACCGGCAGCGCGATGACGAGCGTGTCGGCGGCGCGCACCTCGGCCAGAAGCGTGTCGGAATAGGCGGCGCGGTCGGCCTGCTCGGGGGTCCGGGTCTCGGCCGGGGTGAAGACGGCACCCATCCAGGCGCCGTCGATATGCGGGACGCCGGTGGAAAGGTCGCGCAGCGTGACGGTGGCGTCGGGATCGGCGGCGGTGAGGCGGGCGATGATACGGTCGGTCAGCTTGCGCGAGACCGAAGCCTCGCCCTTGATGGAGCTTTCGACGCGGAGGATGTTGGTCATGTCAGGGGTCCTTGCGGGGAGTGGTTGCGTTTCGCAGAAGATGAGCCTTGCGCTGACAAACACAACGCGATTTGATGCACCTGAACTGTGAATGGATGCACATAAGAATGGCTTTCGAGAACTGGGACGAGGTGCGCACCGCCTATCAGGTGGCACGGATCGGGACGGTCAGCGGCGCGGCCGAGGTGCTGGGCGTTCATCATGCGACCGTCATCCGCCATATCGACGCGCTGGAGCAGCGGCTGGGCGCGAAGCTTTTCCAGCGCCACCCGCGCGGCTACACCCCGACCGAGGCGGGGCAGGAGCTTTTGAAGGTCGCGCAGACGACAGAGGATCAGTTCGCCCACCTCGCCGCGCGGATCACCGGGGCGACGACGGAAGTGTCGGGCGAACTGGTCGTCACCTCGCTGCCCGGTCTGACCGATGTGGTCCTGCCGACGCTGGCGCGGCTTCAGGTGGAGTATCCGGGGCTGAGGGTGCGCTATGTCTCGGATGCGCGGCTCTTCCGGCTGGAATATGGCGAGGCGCATGTGGCGATCCGGGCTGGCGGGCGGCCGCAGGAGCCCGACAACGTGGTCCAGCCGCTATGTACCTATCATGTCGGGCTTTATGCCTCGGCCGCCTATGCCGAACGCCATGGCCTGCCGAAGGGGGAGGAGGATCTGAAGGCCCACCGTTTCGTCGGGCCGGTCGATCTGGACAGTCGCGCACCCTATATGGTCTGGCTCAGGTCGCGGGTCGATGAGGAGGCCGTCACCTTCCGCAGCAACGAGGCCGTCGCGCTGCGCGACGCGATCGGGGCGGGGGTGGGCCTTGGCTTCGTCTCGGTCCTGTCGGCGAAACGCGACCCGGATCTGGTCGAGGCGCTGCCGCACCGGACGGACTGGGATTCGACGCTTTGGCTGGTCACCCATGTCGACCTGCACCGCACGCCGCGCGTTCAGACCTTCGTAAAGGCGCTGCGCGAGGATGCGCGGGCCGGCTGCACGCTGGACTGAGATGGGCGAGGCGGCGAAGGGCCACCTGGCGATGCTGGTCTTTTCGGCGCTGGTCGCGGGGTCCTTCGCGCTGGGCGCGATGATGGCCAATGAGGTGGCGCCGATAGCCTTCACGGCGCTACGCTTCGCCCTCGCCGCGCAGCGTGAGCGGATCGAAGGCCCAGAGCACGGCCGCCGCGCGCCGGAGCGCCGAGCGAGTGGCGTCGATCATCATGTTGGCAGCGCCCGCGTCTGCACCGCGCGCAGGGCAAAACGCAGGTCGGTCAGCGTCGCGTCCTTGCCGATCAGCGCAAACACCTCGTCGGCCAGCCGGGCGGCGCCCTCGGCGTCGGCGCCCCGGGCGGCGAACCAGGCGGCCACGTCGGTCGGACCCACATCGGTGGCGAGAATCGCCGCGTGCTGCGCCACGCGGGGATCGTAGCTCGGCAGCCGGTCGATCGGCACGTCGAGCAACGCCAGCCGCAAGACCCGATTGCCCTCGCCGCGCGCGACATGGCGGCTGAGCGCGACCAGCAGCAGGTGCAGGTCGGGCAGCACGCCGTCGCCGCCCAGGTCATCGACCACCAGCCACCAGCGCTGCCCGGCCGCGGCGGCGACGATGGCGGCGGCAAAGCCGATGACCGCGGCGCTGACCGGCGCGTCGTCGGCCGCGTCGAGGCGCGCGCCGCCCATTTGCAGCACCACCGCCTGGGCGAACTCGGCGGGGCCGAGCGCAACTGGATCGGGCAGGTAGATCACCCGCTCGCCGCGCGTCAGCGCCACATGATCGATGAAGTCGGCGACCGTGCTCTTGCCCGCGGCGGGCGGGCCGCTGATCACCAACGTCGCGGGCCGGCCCGCTTCGGCGACGTGGCGCAGCGCGTCCCGCACCCCGTCGCGATCGAGAAACGGCTGCTCGCCGGGCAGCGTGCGCACCGCAAACGGATCCGCGGCCGCCGGCGCCGCCGCCTGGGCCGCGACCGTGGCCATGGCCTCCGCGACCAGCGGCAGCGTCTCAAAACCGGCGAAAAGCTCGACAAATCGCTCGGGCGCCGCGCTCAGCACGTAGTCGATGGCCGCGGCCGCATCGCCAAACGGGTCGGTGTGATAGGGCAACCGCGCCGCCGCTTCGTCGCCGAGCGCCGCCGCCAGATGGGCGCGCAGCTTGTCCTGATAGCGGCCGGCGAGCAGGTAGGCGAGGGCCTGCCGGCGGGTCGGCGACAGCATGGGGCGCTCCCGCGGTGGGTATCGGGCGCATCATAACGCCTTGGCCGCGGGCCCAAAAGGGACACGCCGAAGCGAGTGCATCCGCCCCGGAATGATCGTAGGCTCGAATCGCGCTCAACGCCCTGGAGGTCGGCGTGCAGTTCACCCTCTCGGACGCCTATGACATGACGCCGGCTCAGTTCTGGCCCATGTTCTTCAGCCCGGAATTCACCACCGCGCTCTATCACGACGCGCTGGGCTTCCATAAATACGAGCAGTTGGAGAACAGCGTCGGGCCCGACGGCGAGCGCACCCGGCGCACGCGCATCTACCCGAAGCTGAAGATGCCCGCCCCGGTGCGCAAGCTGCTCGGCGACGGCGTGCATTACATCGAAGACGGGCACTTCTCGGCCTCGGAGCAGATCTGGCGCTCGACGATCACCGTGCCGAAGCTGGGCGATCGGGTGCGCCTCGACGTGCGCATGCGCATGGAGCCCCGCGGCGAGACGGCGTCGATGCGCTTCGCCGAGTTCGACGTGCAGGCCCGGCTGTTTGGCATCGGCCGCATCTTCGAGAAGTTCGTCGAGAAGGCGCTCACCGAGAACTACGGCAAGGCCACCGGCTTCACCAATGACTGGTGGCACGCCCACGCCGCCCGCTGACCGGGGCCTTGTGGTGCTGCCGATCCAATCGGTCAATCTTCATGCCCACGCGGGCAATCTGTTGGCCTGCTGCCGCCCGGCATGGGCATAGGGCACGGCCTTGGCCCGACGCTTTGACGTCTCGCCGTTGATCGCCTTTCGGGTGGTGACGGCCATCCTCTTCCTGGCCACGGCCTATTTCACCGTCTCGGTGCAACTGCGCCGCGGCCGCCTGCAGAGCCTGGGGCGCGACGCCATCATCGCCAGCGGCACCGGCGTCGAGCGCGTGCAGGTGCTCGACGGCGACGAGGTCTCGGTGCGCGCGGAAGGCGAGACGTTCATCGTGCGCCTGCTCGGCGTGCAGTGCTTCGACGACAAGGTCTACGAGCCCGGCATCGCGTCCCACGGCGCCGCTTGCCGCCGCGCCTTCGAGCGCGCGCTCGACGCGGGCGGGCTGACCATCGAGTTCGAATCGTTCGCCCGCGACGTGCACGGCCGCGTGCTCGCCTACCTGCACGCCGGCGGCATCGACATCGGCGCGCACCTCATCGCCGAGGGCCTCGGCGTGGTGCGCACCAGCCATGCGTTTGGCCGCGAGACCGATTACCTGGCGCTGGAGCAGGCGGCGCGGGCCCGCGGACTCGGGGTCTGGGGCGACGCGCGCATCGTCGAGCGCATCAATGGCCTCAAGTCGGGCTGGGCCGAGGCGCGCAGCCGATGATCCGCCTGCTCATGGACCTGCTGCGCGACCTGAGCCGCCATTACGGCGCGCAGCTTCGCCGGTTGGTGCTGCTCATCGTCGGCATCCTGGGCTATGCCTCGTCGGGCTTCATGTACTTCGAGACCATCGACCGGCCCGACCTGAGCTGGGGCGACGCCCTGTGGTGGGCGGTGGTGACCATGACCACCGTAGGGTACGGCGACCTCTTCCCCGAGACGATGGGCGGCCGCTATCTGGTCGGCTTCCCCACCATGCTCTTCGGCGTCTCGGTGCTCGGCTATCTGCTCTCGGTGGTGGCCACGTTTTTCATCGAAGCGCGCGGAAAGGAGCTGCGGGGCATGGGCGACATGGATCTCGACGACCATATCCTCATCGTCTACTACCCGGGCGAAGGGCGGACGATCTCACTCATCGACGAGCTTCAGGCCGACGCGCAGATGAAGGCGCGTACGGTGGTGCTCATCGACGACCGCCTCGATGAGCTGCCCGCGTCGCTCGCGCGGCGCGGCGTGCGCTTCGTGCGCGGCAGCGCGAGCCATGTCGGCACGCTGGAGCGCGCCGCCTTCGAGCGGGCGGCCCATGCTTTCATCCTGGCCCGCAACCCCCACGATCCGACCTGCGATCACGACACGCTGGCCGCCGCGCTGACGCTCGAGAAGCTGCAAGCGAGCATCGTGACCACCGTCGAGTGCATCGAGCCCGAGCATGTGCCGCTTTTCGAGCGCGTGGGCGTCGACAACGTGGTCTGCCTGGCGCGGGTGAGCACCCATCTCTTGGCGCACGAGGCGCTCGATGCCGGCGTGATGGGCGTGCTCGGCGAGCTGACCATGGGCCGCAGCGGGCAGCAGCTCTTCCTGGTTGAGCTGCGCGGAGCCGGCACCTATGGCGACGTGCTGGCCGCCCTGACGCCCTCGGGCGCGCTGCCGCTGGGCCTGCGCCGCGGGCGCGAGGTGCTGCTCAACCCGGCGCGCGACGTGGCGCTCGCGGCCGGCGACCGCGCCATCTGCATCGCCGCGCGGCGCATCCCTTCGCTGAAGCTCGGCGGCTGATCGAGGGCACCTTGTTCTGCTAGGCTCCACCATCAACGGAGGTGGCCGCAATGCCAAGGCGCTCGACCGGCCGGCTGCTGGTCTGCGCGGCCTGGTGCCTGCTGCCGGGCTGCGACGACGCACCGATGATGGCGGGCGAGGACGCTTTGGCGCCCATCGACGCGCGCCTGCCAGTCGACGCCGATCCCCCCGATGCCTCCGAGGCCGACGCCGCCGTTGCGCCCGACGCGGCGCTCGGCGACGCGCCCTGTGCCGCCGACCTCGACTTCTTCGCCACCCGCGTCCGCCCCATCCTGGCCATCGACTGCGCCGACTGCCACCTGCGCGGCGGCTCGGCGCCGGCCGTCGGCGCGCGTCTGGCGCTGTCGGTGCCGACCGATCTGGTCGCCGACTTCCGCCTGTTGCGCGCGCTGGCCGCCGAGACGGTCGACGGCGAGTCGCGCCTGCGGCTCAAGCCGCTCGGCGAGCTGGAGCACGGGGGCGGACCGCGCTTTGCCGTGGGCGATCCGGCCGACGTGGTCTTTGTCGAGCTGATCGCGCGCTTCACCGATCCGACCTGCGAGACGCCGCCCCCGCCGGCGCCGCGGCCCGCGCCGCCAGCGCCGTTGCGACGGCTCACGGCCATCGAGTACGCCCGCACGGTGCGCGACCTTTTCCCCGGAGTGGCGATGCCCGCGCTGCCGCTGGCCGACGCGCCGGCCGATCATGGGTTCGAGAACGACGTCAACGCCCAGGCGCCCTCGGCGCGGCTGGTCGAGCAGTACCAGCAGGCCGCGTTTGCGGTCGCCGAGGCGGTCGCGCCCCATTTTGCGCGCCTGTCGCCGTGCCTGTTTGTCGAAGCCGACTGCCCGGCGCGCTTCATCGCCACGCTGGGCCGCCGCGTCTTCCGCCGGCCGCTGGACGCCGCCGAGACGCAGCGCTACGCCACGTTCTGGCAGGCGCAGGCGGCTGACAGCGGGCACACCGTCGCCGCGCGGCTGACGCTGCAGGCCATGTTGCAGGCCCCGGCGTTCTTGTACCGGCCCGAATGGGGCGCGCCGCCGGTGGAAGAGGGCGCAGTCGGGCTGACCGGGCCCGAGTTGGCGACGCGGCTCTCGTATTTCCTGTGGGGCAGCGCGCCCGATGCCATGCTCGATGCCTTGGCTGACGATGGGCGGCTCTTGGATCCCACGGTGCTCTCGGAGCAGGTCGACCGGCTGCTGGCCGATCCGCGGGCCCGTGAGCAAGCGGTTGATTTTGCGCGGCAATGGCTGCGCGCCGACCGCCTCGGCGCGGTCAACAAGGATCCGCTGATCTATCCCGAGTTCAACGATGACCTGCGCGCTGCCATGCGCGCCGAGGCCGATCTGTTCTTTGCGCACATCGTCTTCGACCGCGCCGGCAGCGTGGCGGCGCTGTTGACCGATGCCACCAGCTTCGTGACCCCGGCGCTGGCGACGCTGTATGGCCTGGAAGCGCCCGCGGTGCCGGTCGCGCGGGTGGCGCTGCCCCCCGAGCAGCGCGCCGGATTGCTCACCCGCGCTGGTTTTCTCGCCGCGCACGGTCATTTCGAGCACCCGTCGCCGGTGCTGCGCGGCGTCTTTGTGCTCGAACGCCTGCTCTGCGCCGCGCCGCCGCCGCCGATGGCCAATGTCGACACCACGCCGCCCGCGCCCGAAGGCTTCGACTACCCGAC
>JAGQJJ010000022.1 GCA_020430675.1 Myxococcales bacterium | reverse complement strand
CGACCAGGCTTTGCACCATGTCATCGGGCAGCGGCTTGACCCCGCCGAGGGGCAGCGCGGCATGCGCGATGCGACAGAGATGCTCGACCAGTTCCAGCCGCAGCCAGGCGGTCTCAAGAGTGGGGCCCCAGGCCAGCACACCATTGCCAGCGATGAGGACCGCGTCGACGCGGCGGATGAAGGGGCGCAGCGCGTCGACAGCGCCGCCGCCGGGGGCCGCGAGCGGCACCAACGGCACCTCGGCGCCCAGCGAGACGACCGCTTCGGGCAGAAACGGCGGCGGCAACGGCCGGCCCGCGGCGCCGAAAGCAGTGGCGTGCACCGGGTGCGCGTGCACGACGGCGGCGACCTCAGGCCGCGCGGCGTAGACCGCGAGGTGCAGGTTCAGTTCACTGAACGGGCGGTGGCGGCCCGAGATGCGATTGCCCTTCGCGTCGAGCGCCAGCAGATCTTCAGGGCCAACATCAGCTTTGCTGAAGGCCGTGGGCGTACAGAGCAGGCGCTCGTCGGTGAGCCGCGCCGAGAGGTTGCCGTCGTGGTTGGCGACCATGCCCGCCGCGTGCATCGCCCGGCTGTAGCGCACCAGGTCGCGCCGGATGCGGGCCTCGCTCATGACGCGAGCGTCACCTCGTCGACGATGCCGACGATCAAGCTGCGCACGGGGCCGATCGAGGCGCCCATCAACTGGCGGACGCCGTTGCCTTCGGTGAGGATGAGCACCCTGTCGCCCGGCCCGGCCTGCACGCGGTCGATGGCGACCACCTGATCGCCTTTGGGCTGACCGTCGGGGGTGAGCGGCTGGCAGAGCAGCACCTTCTGGCCGACGTAGCTGGGATGCTTGACGGTCGAGACGACGGTGCCGATGACTTGCGCGAGGCGCATCAGAGGGCAGCCTGCGGGGTGATGACCGGCGCGGTCACATCGACGGCGTCGACGATGCCGACGATGGCCGCGTCGACGGGTACGAAGCTCGGTTCAAGCGCCAAAGACGCTTCGCGGCTGCCCACGAGCACCACGATCTCGCCCGGCCCGGCCTGCGTGGCGTCGATCGCCGCGTGGGGCGCGCCGCAGGCCTTGCCGGCATCGTCGATCGGCTCGACCACCAGGATGCGGTAGCCTTCGAGGCCGGTGTACTTCACCGTGGCGACCACGGTGCCGATGACACGTCCGAGATACATGGCGCGCACTCTACCTCAACGTTCTTCCGATGTCGCCCCGGTTTCGCCGGCCGGCGACGTGGCGTAGCATCGCGCCGATGAGCCCCCCTGATGTCGCCGAAGACGAGCGTGATGCGTTGCGCAGCCTGTGCGCGGCGCTTGGTCAGCGCTATCTGCGGCGTCACTGGGTGCGCGCCGTGGCCCAGCCCGGACATCTGGGCGATCTGTACGTCGGGCTCGACGAACTGCGCGCCGAGCTGACCGACGCGGCGGGCGAGCCGCCGATCGCTCTGCCTTCGCTGGCCGACGTCGAGGCCGGGTTGCAGGCCGCTCGGACAAGATGCCGCGAGGCGTACCGCAGCGAGGGCGTGGGCTGGCTGGCGGGCACCTTCGGGCTCGATGACGTCGCGCTTGAGCTGTTGCAGGTGCTGGCGACGATTCAGACGTCGACCGGGCTGTTGCGGGCGGCGACGTTTCTTTGGGCCGACTTTGCACGGAAGCAGCCGACGGTCGGCTTTGTGCTCGACCTGGTCGCCGATGACGCGGCGCACCGGCGCCACCTTGAGCGCGCGTTGGCGCCCGATTGGCCGCTGCGGCGCTTTCGGCTGGTCGAGGTCGGCCAGGACCGCCGGTGGTCGCCCCGCGCGCCGCTCGCCGAGCGCCCGGTGCTGGTCCCGGACGCGGTGTGTCGTTTTCTGAGGGGCGGGCCGCCCATCGACGAGGCGGCGCCGGCGGGCGCGCTGGGCGTTGAGGTCGAGGGGCCTCCGCTCGATGCGCTGGTGCTGCCGGCGGGGGACCGGTTGACCCACCTGGTCGGCGCGCTGGCCCGCGGCGAGTCGCGGATCCCCTGCCTGCTGGTGGGGCCGCCGGGCAGCGGTCGGCGCACGGTGACCCGGGCCCATGCACTGGCCGCCGGGCGCGTGCTGTTTCGGTTGGACCTGGGCGCCCTGCCCGTCGCGGCCGAGCCGTTCGAGCACGCGATGGCGGCGGTGATGCGGGACGCGCGGCTGGCCAACGCCGTGCTGCTGGTGCGGGCCGATGCGCTCGACGACCCGCGCGATGCACGGCTGGCGATCTGGGCGCGGTTGCAGCGGATGATGGCGCCGACGACGGTGGTCGCGGCCACGACAAACGGCGCGCCGGGGGTGCTGGCGACGCTGCCCGAGCTGCGCGCCGCGTCGATGGACGTGGGCGACAGCCCGACCCGCCAGGCGTTGTACGCGCGGTTGCTGGTGCAGCACGCCTTTGAGATGTCGGCGCCCCAGGTCACGCGCCTGGCCGATTCCTATCGCCTTCAGCCGGGCGATCTGGACCGCGCGCTGCGCGATGTCCGCACCGGGGCGACCGCTTCGGCGGGGCTTGATCGGCGCGCCTTCGACGCCGCGGTGCGCCGCACCGTGCGGACGCGGCTGGCCGATCTGGCGACGCCGATGACCACCGCGCAACGCTGGCAAGATCTGGTCGTCAAGCCCGAGCAGCGCGAGACCATCGATGAGATCCTCAGCCACGCGCGGCACCGAACGCAGGTGTTTGAAGATTGGGGCTTCGCCGGCAAGCTGGGGCCGCGCGGACGCGGGCTGGCCTGCCTGTTCAGCGGGCCGCCGGGCACCGGCAAGACGATGACCGCCGCGCTGATCGCCAAGACGCTGGAGCTGGATCTGTACCTCGTCGACCTCTCGCGGGTGGTCGACAAGTACGTCGGTGAGACCGAAAAGAACCTCGCGCGCCTGTTCGACGAGGCGAGCCGGGTGCCGGTGGTCCTGCTTTTTGATGAGGCCGACAGCCTGTTTGCGACGCGCACCGACGTCAAGAGCGCCAACGACCGGTATGCCAACCTGGAGGTGAACTTCCTGCTTCAGCGCATGGAGCAGTTCGAGGGCGTCTCGATCCTCACCACGAATCGCGAGACGGCGATCGATCCGGCGTTCAAGCGGCGGCTGCGGTTTCGGCTGCACTTCGACGCACCCGACGTCGATGAGCGCGCGCGGTTGTGGCAGGCGATGGTGCCGACGGGCTGCCATATCGTGCCCGATATCGACTGGGACGCGCTGGCGAGACGCTTTGAGATGAACGGCGCGCTCATCCGCAACTCGATGGTACGCGCGGCATTTCTGGCGGCGGCGGAGCGGGTGCCGATCGATGAAGCGCTGATCATGCGAGCGGCGCGGGCGGAGCTGATCGAAAACGGCCGCCTGGGGAGTTGATCCGCGCTCGGGCCGGGCTCAGTGCACCTCTTCGCTCTGCTGGACGGGTTGTGGCGGGGCGCGCCACATGGCCTCCATGGCGTCGATCTCGTCGTCGGCCTGGGCGCGCAGGGCGGTCGTATCGATCGCCGGATCGGCGTCGACGGCGGCTGCGAGGCGAGCGAGGCGAGCGTCGAGCGCGCCGAGGCGGCGCACCAGGCCCAGGCGCTCCGACAGCCGCCGGGCATGGCCATAGGCGAGCAGCGCGCCGGCCTGATCGCCCTGACCGGCCTTGGCGTCGCCCAGGTCTTCATACAGCCGAACCAACCCGAAGCGGTCGCGGGCCCGAACCCGCATGGTCCGCACTTCTTCGAGCGCCTTGACCGCGTCGGTGTGGTGGTCCTGGTCGATCAAGCACTTGGCCAGGCCATGCCAGGCGTCGGCCCACTGAAGGGCGGCGCGGGCCTTGCGGAAGACATCCCCGATGGCGCGCAGGCGCTTCTCGGCCTCGGCGGCGTTGCCGTGGCGGCGCTGCAGGCCAGCGGCGGCGACTTCGAGGATGTGCAACGGCATGTTGGCGCGCTGGAAGAGCGCGACGGTCTGCTGAAGCAACTGGAACGCGGGGTCGAGCTCGTCCTGCTCGGCATGCACGAAGGCGCGGGCGATGCGCGCTGCGCCCGCGCCGCGGGGATCACCGGAGGCATCGGCGGCGCGCAGCGCCTCGTCGAGCGCAAACACCCCGGCCTCGATGTCGCCGCGCTCGTACAAGATGCGGCCCAGGCGCACGAGGCCGAGCGCCACGTGACCGTCATCACCCTGGGCGCGCAGTTGTTCGATGCTGCTGCGCAACAGGCCGGTGGCCGCTTCGAGCTCGCCTTCGAGCACCTTGACCTCGGCGCGCAGCAGCGCGATGCGGGCCAGGCTGCGCTCGTGGCCGGCGCGCTCCATCAGCTGCTCGGCCAGTTCAAGGGCCTGGGTGGCCGGCTGCGGCAGCGCCAGCGCGAGGCGGACCTCGCCCAGCCGGGCCAACGCTTCGCCAGCGGGGCCAGGACGCCCGAGGCGCTGCGCAGCGGTCGCCGCGGCCTGAAAAGCCTGATCGGCGAGCTGGACGCGCCCGGTCATGGTGCCCAGGCCGCCGGCCTCCATCGCGGCGCCATACAGCCGCGACAAGGCGAGGCGATAGGGCTGCTGCGCCCCGAGGATGGGCAACATGCGTCGAAAGCCGGCCTCGATGCGGGCGGCGTCGCGGCTTTGCAGCAGCCATTGCTGCATCTGGGCGTCGCGGCCAGCGAGCAGGGTCAGCGCCCAGAGGCGGTCGGCGACCTGCCACGCGCCCGCCGGGCCATAGCCCGCGAGCAGAGCGTCGCGCAGCCCCTTGGCGGCGCTGGCGCGACGCTCGGGGGAGAGGCCAGCGGCCAGCGACGCAGCGAGGCGCGCGTCGGCGAAGCGGAAGACGGGGTGCAGACCATCAGCCAGATCGGTCCACTGGCGTTCTTCCGACGGCACCGCCGCCTCGCAACCACCGACCTCTTCGCCATCGACCGCAAACTCGTCGTCGTGCAGCAGGTCTTCGACCCAGTCCTCATCCTGGCCGAGCACCTTGCCGAGGGCGAAGCCGTGAAAGCGATCGCCTTCGAGCGCGGCCACGCCGAGGGCGTCGCGGGCAAAGGCGCTCGCGGGCAGCGCAGCGTCAACGTCGAGGCCTGCCTTCAACTGCGCGGCGGCGTCCGAGGCCAGGTCGGCACCGTCGGCGAGGGCCTCGACCCAGGCGGCGGCCACGGCCAGCGCGCGGGCGCCGGCTTCCGAGGCCACGCAGGCGGTCAACGCGGCCACCACTTCGCGAGGCGCCTGCCCGAAGCGCGCGGAGAGCAGCGCTTCAGCGACGTTCTCGCCAAAGGCCGGAAGGACGATCTCGACCACGGCGTCGCGGTCGCGCGCGTCGGCGATCAGCTCGGCGAGGGGGCCGTCATCGGCCGGATCATCGGGCCCGGCGAGCACGAGCAGCGCCTTGCGGTCACGCGAGGGCTCGGCGAAGAGCGGCAGGCCGACCAGCGCGGCGCGGCCCTGCAGGTGGGCGTCGTCGAGCAGCAGCGCGACCGGCGTTCGCTCGCCGCCCCGGCCGAGCACGCCGAGCAGGTCTTCGGGATAGCGCAATTTGTCGAGCGCGCCTTTCAGCTCGTCGGGCAGCGGGGCGCGTTCGACCCAGGGCTTGAGCAGGCCGCCGAGGTCATCGCGCGCCGCCGGCACGACCGGCGGCACCAGCGCAGCCACGCCGTGCGCGCCGAGCAAGGCGCGGCGGACGGCGGCGAGGAAGCTGGAACGACCGGGCCCGCGCACGACAACGAGGCGCTGCGGTCCGCCGTAGAGGCTTGCCACCTTGGCGACGTCACCGTTCACGTCGACAAATGGCCAGGGGCGCGACCGGGCGGTGAAAGCCCAGGACTCGGCGCCGCCACTGCCCCCAAAAGGCGGTTTGTCGCCGGAGCGAGCGAGGTCATCGATGATGGCCAGCCAGGCGCCCCGGAGGGCCTCTTCGGTCAGCGGCGTCTCGGGTCGGCGGGCGAGCAGCGCGTCTTCGATCGTTTGCGGATCGCCACCTTCGAGCGCCGCGGGGCCGCTCTCGATCAGCGCCGAAAACAGGTCGGCGATCGCCTTGTCGACCATCGCCGGCGAACAGCGGCGCCGGACGAGCGCCATCGCCGCGCGCAGCGCGGGGCGCAGCCGTTCGGGGTCACGCGCCTGCGCGGCCGCCAGGGCCGCAGCGGTCTCATCGAGTGTGGGCGCTGCCATGCCATCTCCTCTCGCGATCAGACGGTCGATGCCGCATCGCGGCGCCGGGTTATCAGTTCGCGGCCCCCGAAGCAAGCGAGCCGGCAGGCGCGTCGCGCCGCTGGCTGCCCGCGCGGGTTCGTACGCTGACCATCGGGGTGGCGCGTCCAGCGCCCAACCGCGCGGCGATCCTTCACCTCGTCAGGTGCGGCGGCCACCGCATCGAGGCACCCGGCGACCTCGGAGTGCCCCTGGCGCCGACGCGTCGCGCCACCCGCTGACCTTGGCGAGCTCGTCGCGCCGGCCCGTCGCGCCAGCAGGCGACCTCGGCGAGCCCCTCGCGCCGCCCCATCGGCCCGATGGCCGCCCCTGGTGTCGACCCGCGGATCGCTCGACGGGGACACGAAGGCGGTCAACCTGTTAACTTGCCGCCATGCGACACCTCCCGCTGCTCCTCTTGCTTGCGGTCGCGCTGGGCGTGGCATCTGGCTGTACCGATGATGAGCGACCGGTCGACCTGCCCGTCAGCATGCACCAGGCGGCCATCACCATCGAGGCCGTCGCCATGGCGCGCTGCGATACGCCGCCGGAGTTGGTCGACGGCCTCTCGCGGCAGCTCGTCGACGCCATCAACTGTCTGCGGCCGGGCACGTTGGCCGAGATCCCGCTCGGCGCGCAGATCACCATGCTGCGCGCGGGTCGGCCGAACATCATCGACGCCCGGGCGCTCGATGCGCTGCGGGCGGCAGCGGCGGATGGCGATCGGCAGCTCGTGGTGCGTTGGGCCTATCGCGATGTGGCCTTGCAGCATCTGTTCTGGTTGCAGGATGGCTTCCGCGGCTGCGCGGTGGCGGCGCCGGCCGGGCTGTCGAACCACCAGAACGGGCTCGCGGTCGACCTCGATGATTCGCAGGTCTGGGAGCCAGTGATGCGGGCGCATGGGTGGGCCAATGACCTGCCCAATGACCGCGTGCACTTCGACTATCAGCGGGCCCCGGATGTGGGCCTGGGCGCCCTGTCGCTGCTGGCCTTTCAAGCGTTGTGGAACCTGAACCACGCCGATGCGCCGCTGGCGCTGACCGCCGAGCTTGACGACGCCACCTACGAGGCCTTGAGCCGGGCGCCGATCGCGGGCTTTGCGACCGAGTTGTGCGAAGGCGGCGAGCCGCCCATCGATCCGGGGCCCATCCGCGGGCCCACGGTCGGCCAGGCCGCCTGGCGCGGCTGCGCGGCGCCGCCCGAGCTGATCGCCGGGCTGTCGACCCAGGTGGTCGAGGCGGCCAATTGCCTGCAGCCCGAGGCGCTGGTGCCCTTGCGGCTGTGCAACGGGCCCGGCTGCCTGCGCGTCGCCGCTGGAGAAAACCCGCTGCCTTGGCTGGGCGCGGCGGCGCACGCCGCGCTGCTCGACGCAAGCCGTCAGACCGGTGCACCGATCAGCCTGCGCTGGGCTTTTCGCGATGTCGCGTTGCAGCACTTCTTCGACTCGACGGCGGATAACATCGGCTGCCGCCCGCCCGCCGGCGGGTCGGACTTGACCACCGGCGATGCGATCTGGCTGAGCGATCCGGACGCTCTGGCCGATGCGCTGATCGAAGCCGGCTTCAGCAACGACGACACCGAGCTCGACGCCATCTGGGCTTATGAAGGTCTGGGGGTCGATGATCTGCGGCCGCTCGCCATCCTGGCCTTTCAGCGTCTGTGGAACACAAACCGCGCCGACGATCCCATCGATGAAGACGGCCGGATCGGGCCCCAGACGCGCGGCGCCATCGATCGCGCGCCGGTGGCGGGCTTCGCGCGCGGCATCTGCCCCGAGCCGCCGGAGATGGGCGTGCCCGATGCCGGATTGCCCGACGCCGAGCCGTTCGATGCCGCCGTCCCCGAAGACGCGGGTCCGCGTCGGGACGCCGGCCCGGTCGATGATGCAACGCCCGGTGAAGACCGTGGGCCACCGATGCGGCCCGATGGCGCGACGCCCCGCCCCGACAGCGCGCTGACGCACGATGCGGGCGCCAGAGACGCTTCGCCCCAGCGAGACGGCGGTGGCGGCGGGGGTCTTGGTCCCCTGCCCCCGGGGTATCCCGGCCCGGCGCCCGGCTGGTCGTCGCTCTCGGAGGACGCCGGGGGTTGCCAGACACAGCCCGGCTCGCCGCCGCCCTGGCCGTTGTTCGGCCTGGTGCTGCTGCTCATCGCCCGACGACGGCGCCTTTTGCGTGCCGACAAGACGGCCTCGCCCGGCCGCGGCTGACCCCCCACCGGCGCGGAACGCCCACGGGCCGGCCACCGAGCACGGTGCACAATTGGGCGCCGCGCCGGCACCGAGTGCCGCGCACGATGGTTCAACCGAGAGCCCGCGGCGCAATGAATGACCCGGCGCTCAACCGACGGCGCGGCCCCGTTTGGCGTCGGCCCGGGACGGTACCGGGCCCACCTGGCCGGCAGCACCGAGCCGACGCGCGGCGACCTCCATCAATCCCCGCGCCGCGCTGGCCGGCGCCCGGCGGATCGCCTCGGCCAGCGCCGGCCCGGCGCGAGGATCCCCGTGAGCGGCGATCAACAATGCGGCCGTCGCTGGCGCTTCGATCAGCCCGGCGATCAGCGGGTCGACCACGCGCCGATCCGCCCGTGGCCGGCAGAAGGCGAGCACCTCGAGCAAGCGCCACCGCACGCGCGGGCTCGGTCCGGCCTCCAAGGCGCGCAGGGCCGGTTCGGCGGCGGCTTCAGGGCGATTGAGCAGGACGCGCACGAGCCGGGCGGCGGCCGCATCGTCGGTGGCATAGCGGCACAGCGTCGCGACCAACGCATCGGGGTGTGGCGGCGCCGCCGCCGGGCGCCACCCGCGCCGGGGCACAAAGCCGCCGCCCACGCCCGCTGCCCGCGGGTGAGGTTGGGGATCGATCATCAAGCCTCCCTGGTTTGCCCATGGACTATGGATTGGAGAGCCCGATCTGTCCGAAAAAAAGCGAGTCGTACCAAGATGTTGGATCCGGCCGGATGCCTTTGGAGTGTCCCATGTGTCCACAATCTGAACACTGTGAACACATTCATGGCATTACGTTTCAATGATTTCAGAGGGTTACATGACTATTTCTGCCATGAAACAAAATGCGCGATGGCATCGGCGTGCGCCCCTGGATCAGCCCGTCCAAAGCGGTTCTCGCACGCAAACAGGCGAGCGAGGCGCGCGACCGAGCGCGGTCCGTCGCGTCGGCCTCCGCCGGCTGCGGGGCGCCGGACGCCGTCGAGGACTCGGCCGCGCAGGTCGCGTTCGCCGGGCCTCGGCAGAAGGTGCTATCGTGCCCCCGATGAGCACTCCGCAATCGCTTTCGATCGTGCTTCTCGGCCCCCCCCGCTTTGATGGCAGCGGCGCGGTCGTCGCCCTCTTGCGCCGCGCCCTCGCCCGCCCCGAGTGGGCCGACGCCGATGTCTCGCTGGTGCTGGGCGACCTGACCGCGCACGGGCTGCCGGTGGAAGGCCACGGTCTGCGCGCCGCGCTCGCTGCCACGCGCCGGCCGATCGGCGGGGTGCCCGGTCCAGCCGATGTGCCGCGCGCGGGCCGCCCGCCGAGCTGGCTGGGCGATTGGCTTGGCGCCGAGCCGTGGCCGCGCGTCGCTTCGCTCGCCGACGGACGGGCCGCTTTGGTCGAGGTCGACGCCTTGGGCCTCGGCGGCGAAGCGGGCGCCGTGGGCGACGCGCAATTGACCGAGCTCGACGAAACCCTGGGCGCGTTGCCCGAAGAGACCCGCCGCGTCGTGGCGCTCGCCGGACGACCCGATGGGGGTGCGCTCTGGCGCCGCGACGCCTCTGAGGCGCGCGACCTCGACGCGCTGGCGGCCATGCTGCGCCGCCATCGCGTCGACCTCTTGATCCACGGCGGCAGCCCGCATTTTGCGCGGCGGAAATGGCGCGGACTCACCACCCTTTGCCCGCCGCCGTTGGCCGGCTGTGGCGCAACCGGCCAGCGCTTCCTGGTGCACGCCGCGCTCGACCTGACCACGGGCCGGGTCACCGATGACCGCATCCACTTCGCCCGCCCTGCCGATCGCCCGGCGCTGGCCGAGGTCTTTGCCGCCAACGACGCCACCGCCGCCTGGGTGCAGGCCGCCGAGCGCATCTACGCCGCGGAGGACACCTTCGTGGCGCTCGCCGAGGCCATGCGCGCCCGCGGGGTACGCGCTCGCCTGCTCGATGAGGCCGACCGCGCCCTCGACGACAAGTTGCTGGGCCTGCTGCGCCGCGCCGAGGGCGGGCCCGCCGATGAGGAGCCGAGCCGATGACCGATGCCCTCACCCCCTGGCGGCCGCGGCCGGTCGTCGAGGTCTTTACCGCCGTGCGCCCCGCGCCCTCGGCGGCTCATGAGGCGGCCAACTTCGAGGCCGAGCTGGGCGCGGTGCTCTCCAGCTTCGAGACGACCGATGAGACGGTCGCGCGCACCCACCTCGCGCAGCTCGCCGGCCTGTTGCGGGCCAATGAGCAGACGGCGGCGCGCCTGGCCGAGCGCGGCTTCTTTCGCACGCTGTGGGCCCGCCTGACGGGCACCATGCCGGCCGACGCCGAGGCGGTGCGCACACGGCTGGGCGAGGTGCAGGCCCGCGCGCTGGCGGTGACCGAGCGCCTGCTGACCCGCCAGGTGTTCCTGGCCCACGCGACCCATCATCTGGGCGGGCGGCTGGAGCTGCTCGCGGTGGCCAATGTGAAGCTGAAGGCCGCGCTGGTGCGGCTGGGCCAGCGGGTCATCGAGCGCGTCGAGCATCTCGAGAGCCGGGTCGCCCGCCTCGAACGCCGCAGCGACGGGCTTGAGCGCCGCATCGCGCTGACCGAGCTGTTTCAGTCGGCCTTTTCGCCCTCAGCGCAGCTTCCATATGCCCAGATCGAAGACGTCCTGGTGCGCGGCCTGACCCTGGCGCGCGACTTCATCGACGCCTCGGGCGGCGACTGGCGGCCCATCGACCTGCACCGTTTGCGCCGCCTGGCGCACGGCGAGCTGAGCCTGGGCCACCGCGACGCGGTCCCGCTGACCATCTGGGTCGAGCGCGCCATCGAGCATCTGTGCGCCGAGAACCCGCTCGCCGAGTGGGTGCGGGCCGAGTCGCTCTATCCGCGGCTGATGGCGCCGCTCGACGACGATACGCTGGCCGCGCGCAGCTTCTATCCGGTGCATTTCATGCTGCAACGCCCGCGCTGGTTCGTGGCGCAGGGGCTGCCGGCGAGCAAGGCGGCGGGCGTCATCGCCGAGGAGCTGACGGTCTACGGCCTCGACACGCGCGAGATCATGAGCCCGTGGCGTTTTGTCGAGCTGCTGCTGGAAGAGCGGCTGGCGTGGCAGTTGGAGGAACCCGAGCTGCCCGCCATCGCCGGGCCGCGCAAGACCACGCGGCCGACGCGCGGGCTGGCGATCGAAGCGATGTGGCTGGTCGACGGACAGATCGTCGTGCTTGGCCACGACGGGCAGGACGACCGGCCGGTGCTCTACGAGGTCGACGAGAACGGCCCCTCGCCGGTGCACGCGTCGCCGCCGGTGAGCGAGCTGCCGCTGACGCCAAACCGTTGGGGTCTGGGGCGGGCGACGCTGTGGACGCTGACCGCCGATCGACGCGGCGCGCTGGGCGGGGTGCGCGACGGGCAACCCGAGGCGCCTTGGCGGTGGGAGACCATCCGCTTTCCGGGGCTCGATCCACTGATGGGCGTCGCCGCGGGTCAAGGCGCGGTCATCGCGTGGGATCGCACCACGGTCTACCGCCGCCGCGATGACGGCCGCCCTGACTCGGTGCCCCGCCCGGTGGTCGACGCCGACCTCGATGAAGCGGGCGTTTTCCTGTTGCTGGACGACCACTTGCAGCGCTGGGGCGACGAGGGCGTGCCCTTGGAGTGGGCGGCGCTGCCACGCGGACTGCGCGGCATGACGCTGCGCCTCGCGCCCGGTTCGGACGCGCTGCCCATCGTGCGGTGCCGCGATCAGGAGGGCCGCGAGTCGTTGGTCGTTCCCGGCCCGCATCCCGCGGTGCTGCCGATCGACGCCGGCGCTTCGTTCGCGGCGCTGCCGGGTGGCCGGGTCGCGGTCTGCGCCAGCGGGCTGGTGACGATCTGGGATCGACGCAGCGGCACCGCGCGGCGCGGCCTGCCCGGCGTGCCCGAGGGCGCGCAGCGGGTCGCCGCCGACCGCACCCACCTCGCCGTCTTCTGCCCCGCGCGCGAAGCGATCTGGTTGGTGCCTCACGAGGAGCTGGGCCAGGAAGAGCCCTGATCCACCCGCGCGTCGTTTTCTCGTCTCGGTGTTGGTTTTCTGCTACGGGTGATGCGTCTTCGCGCCCTTGTGGGCCGCCAGATCTGGGCAGGAGGAGCTGTGGACCGATCATTGATCCGCCCTGAGCCGACCCGCCGGGCCGTGCTGGTCGGGGCCGCTGCGGGCGCAGCAGTGCTGTTTGCCGGCCGCTTTGCCCACGCCGCCGACAGCTCGGTGAAGCTGGCCTCGTCGCTGCCCGCGGGCACGCCATGGGCCACGCATTTCCAGCGTCTGGCCGCGGATGTGACGCGGCGATCCAAAGGCGCGGTGACGCTCGAGCTGGCGCTGGGTGGGGTCGAGGGCGACGAGCTGAGCGCCCTGCGCGCCTGCCGCGCCGGCAAGCTGGCCTTCTGGGCGGGCACGGTCGACGCTGCCGCCCGCCTCGTGCCGGCGCTGGGCGCGCTGGCGCTGCCCGATCTGTTCCGCGACACCAAGACGGCCGACAAGGCGATCGACGGCGCGCGCGATGACCTCAACGCGCTGCTCGGCGCCGCCGACCTTGAGCTGGCGTTTGTCTCCGACCTGGGCGAGCACTGCCTGGCAGGCAACTTCGGCTATGTCAGCGGCGCGGCCGACCTGCAAGGACGCTCGCTGGCGGTCCTTCCCGGCGAGCTGGCCGTCGAGACCGCCAAGGCGCTGGGCGCCACGCCGGTCGCGCTTCCGATGGAGGAGATCGGCGGCGCCCTGAGCAACGCGCTGACCGACGGCGTCGACGCGCCGCCGCTGCTGGCGAGCGCCTTCGGCTGGACCGACGCGGTGACCCACATCACGCTGTCGGCCCACCGCGCCGCGCCGCTGCTGGTCGTGGCCTCGAAGAAAGCGCTGGCCGAGCTGCCGGAGGGAACGCGCGCCGTGCTGCGTTTCGACGCGGACGCCGAGGCCCGTGCCGGTCGCAAGGCGGCGCGGGCGGCGGCGGCGGCATTGACCCGCGGCTTCAAGAAGGCCGGCCTCTTCGCCCGCGCCCCCGCCAAGGCCGAGCGCGCCGCGCTGTGCGATGGCGCCCAGGGCGTGCAAGAGCGCTTCCTGACCCTGGCTGGCGATGCGGGCCGCACCCTGCTGACCAGGCTGCGCGGCGCGAGCTGACCGCGGCAGGCGGGCGCCGGATGCGGTCAGATGCCTTGAAGCCCGGCGCTGCGTGCTCTACCGTCGACCCTGGCGCACCCTTGGCGGCGTGCGCGGCGAACGCTCTCGTCGGAGCCCGGGTGTTCATGGCCGACCAACCCGCCCCTGTCAGCTCATCCGCCGACACGCAGCTGCCCGAGGTGCCGCGAGACGAGATCACCCTGCCGACAGCGGTCGCGCGGCGCATCGGCCGTTTCACACTGCTCGACGAGCTGGGCCGGGGCGGCATGGGCGCCGTCTTCGCCGCCTACGATGAGCAGCTCGACCGCCGCGTCGCGATCAAGATGCTGCGCGGCCTCTTTGTGCGCGACGAAGACGCCCGGCGGTTCGAGCGCGAGGCCCAGGCCATGGCGCGGCTCTCGCACCCCAACGTGGCGCAGATCTATGACTCGGGCCACCATGAGGGGCATCCCTACCTCGCCATCGAGTTCGTGCGCGGTCGCACCCTGGCCGACTGGCAGGCAGAGCGGCCGCGAAGCTGGCGCGAGGTGGTCGCCGTCTACGCCCAGGTCGGCGCCGGCCTCGCCGCGGCCCACGCCGCCGGCCTGCTGCACCGCGACTTCAAGCCGCATAACGTGCTCATCGGCGACGACGGCCGGGCGCGCATCATCGACTTCGGACTGGCCCGCACCATGGGCGAAGCCGCCGCCGAGACCGGGCGCCCGGCATTGCAGGTCGAGCTCGACGATGGCCCGACCCGGCTCGACACGCCGCTGACGGCCGACGGCGCGCTGATGGGCACACCGGGTTATATGCCGCCCGAGCAGCTTCGGGGGCGGCCCTTCGACGCCGCGGGCGACCAGTTTGCGTTCTGCGTGGCCCTGTATGAGTCGCTGTATGGCCAGCCACCGTTCGAGCGCGCATCGCTGGTGCGCCTCTTGACCGCCATGGAGGCCGACGCGGTGGCGCCGCCGCCGCCCAGCAACGCGCCGCCCTGGCTGCGCGCCCTGGTGCTGCGCGGGTTGCGCGCAAAACCCGCCGAGCGGTTCCCGAGCATGGACGCCCTGCTCGCCGAGCTGAACCGCGCCGACCGCGACGCCGATCCCGGCCTGGCGCGGGTTCCGCGGTTGGTCCTGCTGGTCGTCTACGCGAGCCTCGCGATCGGCGTGTCGGTCGGCGCTCTGCTCTATCTGGGGGTCGAGCCGCCGCCGGTGCGCGGTTCGCTCGGCACGCTCGAATACCGCTCGGTCGCGGCGACCGTCCTCGGCGCCGACGCTGCGCTCAAGGCCGCAGCGGTTTCCCTCGTCGCCATCCACCTTGCCCGCGGCATCGGCGGCCGTGGCTACGTCGTGTTCACCGGTTCGCAGGATTCTGTCGAAGCCGCGCTCGAGGCGGGGGAGGGTGCCGTCGAACTCGAACAGCGCTTCGCACGCGAACTCATCGCCCGCCCGCACCCCGACATGGATTGGGCCCTCGGGCGACTTACGCGACGGTAGAGTTGCCTGCGCCGTCGGGCGCTACTTGTGCACTTTCGTGAGGAGCTTGCCGCTCACCACGGGACCCAGGCTCTCGTTCATTAGGCGCTCGACGATCGCCTCGACCCGCGCGCGTTCAACTTCGGAGTCGTAGATAAAGCCGATGCCCATGCCGGGCTCCTGGCCAGGCAGGGCGGACTCCCTGGTCACGCGCCAGTGCACACGGCCGCGCAGTTCGAGGGGGGCCGGAAGCTGCGGGACGACCAGGCTGAACACGAACTCCGTGCCGATTTCGAGCGGATCGTCGGTGCGGACAAAGGTGCCGCCGTGACCGATGTTCTTCGTGTACTCGGAGAAGAAGGCGTTTAGGACCTCGTACTCCT
>JAGQJJ010000227.1 GCA_020430675.1 Myxococcales bacterium | reverse complement strand
CGGGCTCGCACGACGCGGCCGACTCGCCCGCCGCAGGGTCGCAGCGCCCGTCACCGCAGCCGACGTCGTCGCAAGCTTCCACGCAGCTTCCGTCATCGCACGTCCAATGGCCACGGCAGAAGACGCCCCATTCGCGGGGCAGGCAGTCGGCGACCGTCGCACAGCCGGACATCGCCGCGTCGGGGGCCACGTCGGGCCGTGCGTCGGGCGCGGCATCCGGTGCCGCGTCGGGCGCGGCGTCGATCGCGCCGTCGAGCGTCGCCACATCGGGCGGCGTGCCGCCGTCCACATCATCTTCGGGGTCGCACGCCCACAGCGCGGCGAGCGAGATCATCGAGACCAGCAACCTTCGCCTCATCGGAGCCTCCTCGGTCGGGGCCTTCACTCTATCGGGCTCTGCCGAGGAAGATCCGTACCAGCCCCGCAACCCGCGCCAGCCGTGGGCCGCTGACACCAGCGGGCCGCAACCCGCGGCGCGGCGTCACCCGGAAGACCCGATTGACCGCAAACCGCCGCGGGGCGACCATACGGCGGTCCAGCGAGGAGCCCGCCATGCTTCGCCCCATCGTCTTCGGCCTGCTGGCCTTCGGGTGCGGCGGCCTGTCGTTCCAGAACCCCGAGTGCGCCCGGCGCTACGACGCCTGCACCGACCGCTGCGCCGACCGCTGCGAGCCGCCGCGGGCCAGCTTCGACCCGCACGGCGACACCGACGATGCCCTCGAAACCTGGGGGCCCGACTGCCATGCCTGTGTAGACAACTGTCGAAGTGACGCCGACCAGTGCGAGGACCGGCCCCGCGCCATGCCTTGATCCGGCTGGGGCTCACAGCGGTGCGCTGCGCCGTGGATTCCGTCGCGCTGGTCCGCGACGCCCCTGGGGGCGTTCGATATGCTCGACGATGCTCGAGCATCGCCTCCGCTCTCGGCCTTGCCAGCGGCGCCGCGTCCGGCGCGCTTGGGGAATCAACGGACTCGCGCGCCGCGGTCAGGCCTTCTCGGCCCCGATGGCGCGCGCGATCACATCGCGCACCTTCTCGGCCAGCGACGCCGGCGTCTCACCGGCAAAAGCCGCCTGCGCGATCGGCGCCAGGACGCGCACGCGGATGCTATGGCTGCCCCGCAGCACATAGCCCTTCTTGGGCAGGGCGTCCGCGGTACCGGTCAGCGCGATCGGCAGGATCGGCCTGCCGGTCTCGAGTGCGAGCTGAAAAGCCCCCGGCTTGAAGGCCTTGAGCCGCCCATCGGCCGAGCGCGTGCCTTCGGGGAACATCATGATCGAGCTGCCGCTCAGCAGCGTGCGCCGGCACAGCTCAAGCATCTTCATCACGCTCTCGCGGTCACCGCGGACCAGGGGGATGTACCGGTTGAGCCGCATGTTCCAACCCACCAGCGGCACCCTGAAGTTCTCGATCTTCGAGACCCACTTGAAGTGCCGAAACAGCCGGAACAGAACGAGAATATCGAGCAGTGACAGGTGGTTGGCCACCATCACATAGGTCTCGCGCGGGTCGATGAACTCGCGCCCCTCGACCTTCACCCGCCAGGCCGGGTTCATCCAGGTGTAGATCGACGCCCAGAAACAGGTGAAGCGGTGCAGCACCACCAGCCGCCGGTCGAACAGCGCCGTCGTCACGAAGATGAGCGCCGCGGTCGGAAACAGCACCAGCGAACTGATCAAGATGAAGAACCAGAACGCGGTGGAGAGCAATCGGCGGATCATCGCGACCGCCTCCCTTTATGGATGCGCCGCCTTGGGACAATTGCGCGGGCTGTCGAGCCGCCCCTTGGCCAGCCGCCCGATGAGCAGCTGCCGCACGTCGGGGCCGTCTTTGAGGCCGCTGATGCCCGGGTTGTCGCGCTTGAGGAAGCCCAGGTTCTCCTCCTGGCCGGTCAGCAGGAACTCGGTGGTCACCACCGCGTAGGTCGCCGCCGGGTCGAGCGCCGCGCCGCCGATCATCCAGGCGCCGGGCTGGCCGGTGATGCCTTGAAGCTGGAGCCACCCGCCCTTGCCGCGATTGCCGTAGCCGGCGTCGAGCACCTGGCCGAGCAATGCGCCCGTCCACTGGCCCGCGACCACCTTGCCGCCAAAAGGCAGCACCCGCAGCACGTCGTACTCGGTGATCTTCGTGCCTTCGGGCAGCGTGTCATCGATGCGAATGCTGCCGCCGTTGTAGACCGAGATGGGCGCACCCTCGATCAGCATGCTCTCGCCGATGACATCGGTCAGATCGGTGCAGGTATTGCGCACGCTCGACTCATGGCCGTCGAAGTCGGTCCAGGCGGTGGTGACCTCTTTCTCGGGGTTGAGCCCGTCGGCCCGGAAGCTGTCGAAGGCCTTCTTCGTCCACTCGGCCGCCACCTTGGCCGTCGCCGCCTGATCGGGCAGCGAGGCGTCGATCGGCACCAGCGTCGAGTCGACCTTGGCCTGCCCCGGCGCCCGGTTGATGCGGTGCACAAAGACGGTGCGCGCGTTGGCGTCGGCCTTGCGCACCGGTGTCATGTCGCTGCCGCGGTCCACGCGCCAGTTCTCGTGCTCATGCCCGCCGACGATGATGTCGATCTCGGGCACTGCGCCGGCCAGCGCGATGTCATCGTGCAGGTCGAGGTGGGTCATCGCCACGATGACTTCGGCGCCCTCGGCCTTCAGCGCCGCCACCTCGCGCCGCGCGATGCCTTGATAGTCGGTGTCATACTTCACCCAGGGCTGCTTGTTGCTGTCGAGCGTCAGCCCGAACAAGCCCACCTTGACCCCTCGCACGGTGCGCACCATATGAGTCTCGACGCCCGGGAAGGCCGAGCCATCGGCCCGGGTCACATTGCTTGAGATCCACTTGAACTTCGACTCGCCCAGGCGCGAAAGGAGCTGCGCCTCTTTCACGTCGAACTCGTGGTTGCCAAACGTGACCAGGTCGAGGCCCATCGCATTGAAGGTGGCGACCATCTGCGCCCCGGCGAGGCGCTCGCCGTCGACCTTGGCCAGCCCGATGGCCGAGGGGCTGAGGAAGTCGCCCGCCAGCAGCGTGAGCACCTCGCCCTCGGCGGCCAGGCGGTCGCGCAACGTGGCCACCCGGGCCAGCCCGCCGGCGCCGCTGATGGGGTTCATCTCATACACGTCGTTGAGCTGCAGGATGACCAGATCGGCCTTGGGCGTGGTGGCCTCGGGTCGGGTCGGTGGCCCGCCGCAGGCCGAGGCGAACGCAACCACCGACAACAAAAACAGCGAGCGCATGGACTCCTCCCTCCGCTGGTGAACGGGAGCATAGAAGGCGGGGCCCGCAAGCACAACACCCCGCCGGGCGCGATCAGGGTGGGGCCAGCCCGTCGATCCACTGCCCCAGCCCCTCCAACTCGGCCGCGTCGAGGAAGGGCCCGCCGATGGGCATCATCGCGCCCTCGCCGCCGGCTTCGACCACCGAACCGGCCACCTTGCGGAACAGGTAGCTGCCCGCCCGGTCGCCCGGTGCGATCAATTGGATGGCGGGCCGGTCATCGGAAGGCACCCCGATGACCGCCTCGGGGAAGGCATCCATGTTGAAGTTGCCCACGTGGGCAAACTCACCGCCGAGATGGCAGCCGAAGCAACGGTCGGTGAACAGCGCAAAGACGCCATCGGTGTCGAGACCGGGCGGCCAGGGCGGGCAGGCCGCATTGGGGGCGCCTGGCGAACCCGCGCCGCCGGGCCCATAGACCTGCGTGGCGGGGCACCAGGCGGCGGGGTCGGTGGCATCGCCATCGGGGGGCAGGGTGCCATCGAGCTGCAACGATGCCTCCAGCGGGCGCAGAAAGGTCAGCCCGGCATCGTAACGGAAGGCGCTCAGCTCGCGCCCGTCGGCGCCGAGCACCACCAGCGCGTCACCGGCCAGCGCCAGGTTGAACGAGGGCGAGGCGAAGTCAACCCGCGGCAGCCCGCCGTTATTGGCTGCCTGCCGCGCGATCACCACCTGCCCCCGCGGCGGCAGCAGCAGATCCGTGTTGATGTGCACCGCGTCCTGCGAGTCATCGATGACGCGCACATCGCGCAGCCACAGGGTCTCATCGGTGCGATTGCTCAGCTCGAACCACTCATTGAAGGTCTCTTCGCCGATGGGATCCGCCATCACCTCCGACACGATCACCTCGCCCACCGCGGGGCGACGTGCGGCCAAGCAGAGCCGGTCGGGCCCCTCGCCGAGACACAATTCGCCTTCGCCGCAGTCCTCGGGGAAGACGCACTCGGGGCAGGCCATCGACGCCGACAAGGCATAGTCGGTCGAGGCGTTGGCCGGGCCAAGCACGCGCAGATAGACCGTCTCGTCTTCGTCGTCGCCCACCTGCACCCGGACCGACTCGGCGTCGGTCAGGCTGGCGCTGCGATCGGCGACCTCGCCCGAGTCGCGGATGGCTTCGAGCGTCAGGTCCGCCGCGGCATGCGCGAACTCGATGCGCGCCGACAACGCGCCGCCGGCGCAGACCTGGGCGCGGTACCAGTCATCGTCCTGCGCGCACAGCCTTTGCGCCGGACGCGCCGCGGGCAAGGCCAGGCCGGTCGAGTCGATGCGGTCATCGTTCTCTTCGTCGTTGTCGTCGACGCATGGGGCCAGCACGCACTCGCCGTCGGCGCACACCTCGCCCACCGGGCAGTCGGCGTCGACGAGGCATTCCGGCGGCGGCCGGCAGGGGCCCGCGGTGATGACCAGATCGTACGGCCCGCGCCGGGTGACATTGGCCGTTGAGAAGCCATCGACGAAGACATAGACTGGCCCCTCGGCGACAAAATCGAGCGCCGCCGCGCCGCTGCCGGTGATCGGTCGCGCGTCGTCGTTGCAGGCGATCTCGGTCGCGGGCGCGTCGCATTCAGTGCGGGCGTAGACCACGCTGTCGAACAGCGAGCCGGCCGAGTTGGCGCAATAGGGCCCCGGCGCGGGCGGCTCGAAGCGGTAGACCACCTCGGGCGCCGCCGGGTTGGGCTCGATATGGCCGCAAGTGCCGACCTGCTGGCCCACGCCGTCGGTGAAGCCATGATAGACCACGTCGACCAGCGCCTCGGCGGGCGCGAGGCAGGTGCCGTTCAGCGTCGGATCGGGCTCGCAGCGATTGACCCGGCAGACCTCGGCCGGCCCGCAGTCCGCGTCGCCGATGCAGGCCACGCAGACGTGATCGGGCGTGCAGCGCAGGCCCTCGGCGCAGTCGGCGTCGAAGGTGCAATCGGTGCAGCGGTTGGCCACGCAACGGTCGGTCGGCGGGCAGTCCGGGTCTTCGATGCAGCGCACGCATTGCCCCTCGAAGCACCGCTGCTCGGCGCCGCAATCATCGACTTCGGTCTCGGGCGCGCATTCCGGCGGCGGCCGACAGATGCCTTCGGTCACGCTCAGCGTGTAGTCGCCCTCGTTGATTCGGTCGGCGAGGCCCGAGTAGCCGTCGACAAAGACAAACACCGTGCCCGGCGCGTCGAGCGTCAGGTCGAGCGCCGCCTGCCCGCCGGCGCCGTTGATGCCGGGGTTGTCATTACGGCAGGCGAGCTGGGTGCCGGGCGCGCCGCATTCGCCGCGCACATAGAGCACGGTGTCGAACGCCGAGCCGCGGGTATTGAGGCAGTAGGTGCCGGCCGCTTCGAGCGTCAGCGCATAGACCACCTCGGGCACCGCCGCGCGCTCGTTGCCGCCGCAGTCGCCAAGGTCGACGCCGACGCCGGCGGTGGTGCCCATCGCCACGTCGTCGACCGCAAGCGGGAAAGGGCCCGCGCAGGTGCCATCGGGCGGGGGCGGCGGCACGCACTCGCCCTGGCGGCAGACCTCGGGCGCCGGGCAGTCCGAGTCGTCGGCGCAATCGGGCGGGGGCACGCAGTCGCCGCCCTGGCAGACCAGCCCCTCGGCGCAGTCATCATCGCCGCGGCACGGGCAATCGATCGCCACCGTCAGCGTGTAGTCGTTGGTGACCTCGGGCGCGCCGAAGACCCGCGCAAAGAGGGGGCCAAAGGGCACGTCCAAGTCGAGCGTCTCGTTGTCGTCATCCGACTCGGCGAGCGCGATGGGCAGCAGATCCGGCCCGAACAAATGCAGGTCGAGGTCGCCGTCGGCGTGGCTGAACGTGACTTCGACGCGCACATGGCCGCGGGCGCAGACGTCAAAGATGTACCAGTCCTCATTGTCGGGGCAGACGCGCAGGTCGGGGTACGTCTCTTCGTTGTCGCGGGCGATCACCAGCAGCGTCGGTGCGATCAGCGCATCGTTGGGTTCGAACGGATCGTCGGCGCAGGCCGGCGGCGCGGCGTCGGTCGATGGGCCCAGGTCGACGGGCGGCTCGACGTCGGGCAGCTCAACGTCGGGCAGCTCAACGTCGGGCGGCTCAACGTCGGGCAGCTCGACGTCGGGCCGCTCGGCGTCGGGCCCCCCCAAATCAGGCGGCGCCAGATCGGGCGGCAGCACGTCCGGCAGACCCTCGTCGGGCGGCGCCCGATCGAGCTCGACGTGCATGTCTTCGGGCGGCGCGATGCCATCGGTGGCATTCATGTCATCGGGTGATGCCATATCTTGTGGCATTGGTGGGCCGTCGACGGCCCCGTCGACCGCCATGTCGACCGGCGGCGCGGCGTCGGCCATGTCGGCCCCGGGTTCGGCATCGGGCTCGGCCCCATCGCCCACCGGGCGCATATCGGGCGCGGCATCGATCGCCGCGTCACCGCGGGTGG
>JAGQJJ010000226.1 GCA_020430675.1 Myxococcales bacterium | reverse complement strand
TCTCGCCCTCACGTCGGTAGTCGGCTTCGGTGAGGATGGCGTGGCGCGCTTCGGCGACAAACTCGGCGGCGCGTTCTTTCGTGACAAAAACGCGGCCGACGGCAAGCAGGCTGCCCAGGTTGCGCAGGTCGCTGTCGATCGAGCCGGCGATGCCCGGGTACTGCACCTTGACCGCGACCTCGCGGCCGTCGAAGAGCGTCGCGCGGTGCACCTGGCCGATGCTGGCCGAGCCGATGGGTTCGGGGTTGAAGAAGCGGAAGGCGGCGTCGATGGGCTTGTCGAGCTGGCTTTCGATCTGGGCGGCGACGGTGGCGTAATCCATCGGCGGGGCTTCGCTTTGCAGCGTGGCCAGCCGCTCGGCGAAGGCCGGATCGACCAGGTCGGGGTCGGCGCTGAGCATCTGGCCGACCTTCATCGCCGCGCCCTTCATCTCGCCGAGCGCGTCGGCGATCTTGTGGGCGTTCTTGAGCGCGGCGGCGGCCATGGCTTCGAGGCCGTCATCGCGCTTGCCGCCGAGGCCGGCGCGGATCATCGAGCCGGTGAAGCGCGTGGCGAGCTTGCCCAGCGTCAGCGCGCGGCCCACACGGCTGGTGTCGACCTTCTTGCCCTTCTCGCCGCCCAGGGCGGCCCAATTCTTGGCCATTGGCGCGTCCTCAGCAGTCGGTCGGTGACTGACCGGCCATTCATTCTGACCGGCCGGGCGCGCGGTCGCCAGGGCGATCGGCCTATTCGTCGTCGAACAGCACCGGCGCCGCGTCGAAGGCGCGGCCGCTGTGCACCAGCATCGCGGTGGGCAGCTGCGCCAGCAGGTTCTGGTAATGCTCGAACAGGGCCTCGGGGTCTTCGCCCTCGGCCGGCAGGCGCAGGCCGAGCACCGCCAGATCGGCCTCGCCGCTCTCGTGGCGCATGATGGCCTGAATGCTGCGACCCTCGCGCAGCAGCACCCGGGCCTTGGATTGGAGGCGCGCGCTCTCGAAGACCCGGCGCAGGCCCGCCTCGGCGCGCTCGCGGTCGTCTTCGCTCTCGATGACCGTCAGCGTGGTCACCTCGGCCTGCCGGAAGCGGTCATGCGAGGTGAGCAGGTAGGCGATGAGCAGCATCAGCCCGCCGTTGGCCTGCAGGCCGCGCCACCAGATGTGGATGCGCTTGCGGTTGCCAAAGCCGCGGTTCGGGTCGTGATGCACCAGCACCAGCGCGTTGCGCAGCGCGGCCAGGTCGGAGAGCATCGCGAAGTACTCGCTGGCCCGCTTGCGCTTGCCCACCCAGCCGAGCATCACCGTGTTGGCTTCGAGGCTGCCGATGCCATACGACTGCGCGACGATGACCGCGCCGCGGTAGACCTGCGGCACGATGTCGACGCGCACGAACACGGTCGGGTAATCCTCGCGCAGCGCATCGAGGTGCTCGGTGGCGGTCGCGCGCTCGTCGGCCAGGTCGCTGACCTCGCCCTCCAGCATCTGGATGTACGAGACGATGCCGCGCTCCTGCACCAAGGCCGCGCCCAGGTCGAGCAGGTAGCGCCGTCGATGGGGCGGGCCGCCGAAGATGAGCAGGTTCGGGCGCCAGTTCTGGTCGTGGTACTCGGCGCGATGCAGGTTGCGCAGCGCGGTGCGCACCAGCGCCGACCACAGGCCGTGGCGGGCGTCGCCGAACGTGGTGTTGAGCGCGCGCCGCTCGACGTAGATGTAGATCAGGCCGCAGATCACCGACGACGCGATCATCGCGCCGAGGTCGATGATGCTCATCACGTAGAAGCACGCGACCGCGCCGCCGATGCTGATGAGGGCCGAGACGCGGAAGGTGGGGCGGAAGCTCGGGTTGGCCGCCCAGCGCTCCAGGCCGCAGGCCAGATTGGTGATGCCGTAGGTGGCCAGGAAGAACATCGTCAGGATGGGCGCGATGACGTCGAGGCTGCCGAGCAGCACGCCCACCTCGGCCAGCATGAAGGTGAACATCAAGCCGACGCGCGGCTCGTTGGTCGGTCCGTAGCCGCGGGCGAAGAGGCGCGGAGCGAGGCCATCGATGGCCAGCGCCTGCAAGGTGCGCGGCGCGGCGAGAATGCTGCCCACCGCGCTTGACAGCGTGGCGCCCCAGACGCCGAGAAAGATCAGCGCCGGCAACAGCGACATCTCGAAGACGACGCGGTTGTTGGTCATCAGCGTCTGGCTGTCGGCGTTGAAGGCGAGCCAGATGGGGAAAGCGCTGTAGATCACGAAGCCGGTGAGGATGGCAAACAGCGTGCCCCGCGGCAGCGAGCGGCGGGCGTCCTTCAGGTCGCCCGACATGCTCACGCCGGCCATGATGCCAGTGACCGCGGGGAAGAAGACGGCAAAGACCTGCGAGAAGGGCGCGCCGTCGCGGTTGAACCAGGTGATCTCAGTCGGGGGCTCGGCGGCGCGGCCGCCGAAGAACGCGATCAGCGAGAGCCCGATGGCGGCCATGACCACGTATTGCAGCTTGATCGCCGCCTCGGCGCTGCGCAGGGCCACGGCGCAGAGCATGAGGCAGGTTGCGGTGCCGAGCACGCGCGGGTCGAGCAGCAGGTCGAGCAACGGGTGGCCGAGCGTCTTCGGCAGCAGGTAGCCGAGCGACTCGGTGAAGCCGACCACGTAGAACGTGACGCTCAGCGCCTGGGCGAAAAAGAGCGGGATGCCAACCGCGGCCCCGGCGGGTGCGCCCAGGCTGCGCGAGATCATGTAATAAGCGCCGCCCGCGCCCACGGTGCGGTTGGTGGCGATGCTCGAGACCGAGAGGCCGGTGGTCAGCGAGATGACATGCGAGATCACCACGATGATCAGCGCCCCGCCCAGGCCGGCGTTGCCGACGACCCAGCCGAAGCGCAGGTACATGATGACGCCGAGGATCGTCAGGATGCTCGGCGTGAAGACGCCCCCGAACGTGCCCAGGCGGCGCGCCCCCGCGTCGGCGGGTTTCGCCTCGACGGGGTTGGCGTTGCTCAAGCGCGCGCCACCTTGGTCAGCGCGGCGTAGAGGCGGGGCAGGCAGGCTTCGATCTCATCTTCGCCGACGGCGCCGACGCTGAAGCGGAACCAGCCGCGGTTGGTGTGATCGCCAAACGCGCTGAAGGGCACGACCGCGCAGCCGGCCTCGTCGAGCAGCCACTCGAGCACGGCGTCTTCATCGGCGAAGCCCGGGCGGCCTTCGAGGTCGAAGTGCACGCTGAGATAGATGGCGCCCTCGGGCGCGATGGCGTCGACGGGCAGGCCCTCGGCCTTCCAGGCGGCGAAGGCTTTGAAGAGCCGGTCGAGCCGCGCTTCGAGGCCCTGGCGGAAGCGGCCGAGATAGGCGTCGATGGCGGCGCGGTCGCCGAGCAGCTTTGCGGTGGCGTGCTGCTCGGGGCGCGGGGCCCAGGCGCCCATATGGGTCATCAGTGCCCGGATGCGCGCGGTGATGAAAGGCGGGGCGAGCATCCAGCCGACGCGCAGGCCGGTCGAAGCGAAGCACTTGCTGATCGCGTCGACATAGAGCGTATAGCGCGCCATCTCGGGCGCGAGCTGCACCGGCGTGAAGTGTTCGCGGCCCTTGAACGCGAGCATGCGGTAGACGTGGTCGTAGACCAGGTACAGCGCGCGCTGGCCGGCCTTGGCGCGGCGGGCGTTCTCGGTGAGCACCACGTCGCAGATGGCCCGAAGCTGCGCCTCGCGCAGCATGGTGCCGGCGGGGTTCATCGGCGAGTTGAGCACCAGCAGGCGGGCGTCGCGCAGCGCCGGCGCGAGGGCCTCGGCGGTGGGCATGAAGCCGTCTTCGGGGCGGCTCGGCACGACAACATGGCGGCCGCCGACGAGCTGGCTGAAGTTGTCGTTGTTCCAGCTGGGTGCCGGAGTGACCACCACCTCGCCGGGGTCGATGAGGCATTGATAGGCGGCGTAGAGCGCCGGGCGGGCGCCCGAGGCGACCACGATGGCGTCTTCGGGGTAGTCGAGGCCCAGATCGTCGGCGTAGTGCCGCTGGATCGCGGCGCGCAGCTCGGGGATGCCATGGGCCGGCGGGTAGTTGGTCTGGTCGTCTTCAACCGCCGCGATGATGCCCTGCTTGAGCGCGTCGGGCACCGGGAAGTGGCGCGGGGCAAAGTCGCCGACGGTGAAGTTGACCACCGGCGCGCCGGCGTCGATGCGGGCGCGCACCGCGTAGGCGATGACCAGGATCTTGCTCGGCTTCATGCCCAGCGCCATCGCCGAGAGCGTGGCCGCTTCGGCGGTCGGCGTCTCGTCAGGCGCGGGAAAATAACGGTTCAGGGCGGTCATCGCGGATCCTCCGATCCCAGGAACGGACGGTGCGCCATATAGCTCGATCGCACCATCGGGCCCGCTTCGACGTGGCGGAAACCCATGGCGCGGCCCACTTCAGCGAGGCGGGCGAAGGTGTCGGGCTCGACCCAGCGGTCGACGGGCAGGTGGCGGGTGGTCGGCGAGAGGTACTGGCCGAGCGAGAGGATATCGCAGCCCACCTCGCGAAGCTGCCACATCACGTCTTCGACCTCGTCGTCGCTCTCGCCGAGGCCCAGCATGAGGCCGGTCTTGGCCAGCACGCCGGGCCAGTTGGCGATGTGCCGCAGCACCGCAAGGGTGCGGGCGTAATCGGCCTGCGGGCGCACCCGACGGTACAGGCGCGGCACGGTCTCGGTGTTATGGGCCACGACATGCGGGCGGGCGGCAAGCACCACTTCGAGCGCAGCGAGGTCGCCGAGAAAATCGGGCACCAGCAGTTCGACGCGGGCTTCCGGCGCGGCGGCGGCGATCTTTCGCACGGTGGCGGCACACTGGGCCGCGCCGCCGTCGGGCAGGTCATCGCGGTTGACGCTGGTGATCACCGCGTAGCGCACGCCCAGGCGGACGACGGCTTCGGCGGTATGGGCGGGCTCAAGGGCGTCGAGCAGGCGCGGCGCGCCTTTGGCCACCGCGCAGAAGCCGCAGCGGCGGGTGCAGATGTCGCCCATGAGCATGAAGGTCGCGGTGCCGGCGCTCCAGCACTCGTCGATGTTCGGGCAGCGCGCCTCTTCGCAGACGGTGACCAGATCGAGGCCTTCTTTGAGCTGCTGCACGGCGGCGAAGGTCTCGTTGCGCCGATAGCGCACCCGCAGCCAGTCGGGGCGCGGGCCGGGCTCGCGCTTGCGCACGCGCGGGGCGGGGGCCTCCGAGGCGGCCGATACTTTGGGATCGACGATCTGGACGAGTCCGCTCACGTTGACTCCGCGGGGGCGAGCGACGGCCCATTCTGGCCGATCTCGGCGTCGGCGACCACCGTGCGGCCGAAGCGACGGGCCACGTGGCCGGCGAGGCGCTCCATGACCTCGACCATCGAGACGCGATGGCCCAGCTCGGCGGCCAGGCTGGTCACGCCCTTGCCGTGCAGGCCGCAGGGCACGATCAGGTCGAAGAGGCGCAGGTCGGTATTGGCGTTGAGCGCGACGCCGTGCATGGTCACCCAGCGGCTGAGCCGACAGCCGAGCGCGCCGATCTTGCGGTCGGGTTCGGCCAGCCAGACGCCCGGCGCGCCGTCGAGGCGGCCGACCGTCAGGCCGTAATCGGCGCAGGTGTCGATCATCGACTGCTCCAGGTCGCGCACATAGCGGCGCACGTCCTTGCGGTCGGGGCGCAGGTCGAGGATGGGATAGGCCACCACCTGACCGGGTCCATGCACCGTGGCGTCGCCGCCGCGATCGCTCTCCACCAGCTCGACGCCCAGCCGGGTCAGCGCGGCTTCGTCGCGCAGCAGGCTGGCCCGGCTGCCGTCTCGGCCAAGCGTGACCACCGGGTCATGCTCAAGCAACAACAGCGTGTCTTCGATGGTGCCGGCCTTGCGATCTTCGACGAGCGCGCGCTGCAACGCCCAGGCCTCGCGATAGGGCACGCGGCCCAGGTAGCGGACGCGAAGCGGGCGAAGCGCGCCGCTCACATCGCCGACTCGTCAAAGTTTTCGAGGGTCTGCTTGATGTGGCTCATGATCTGGTCAGCGACCGCGCCGTCGATCACGCGGTGGTCGAAGCCCAGCGTCAGGTAGCCGCAGAGCTTGATGGCCATGGTGTCGGTGCCATCGGGCAACGTGACCACCTTGACCCGCTTTTCGATCGTGCCCACCCCCAGGATGGCCACTGAAGGCTGCGGGATGATCGGCGTGCCCCACAGGCTGCCGAAGATGCCGGGGTTGGTGATCGAGAAGGTCAAGCCGGTGACCTCGTCGGGCTTGAGCTTCTTGCTGCGGGTGCGGTCGCCCAGATCGGCGATGTGGCGGGCGAGGCCCAGCATCGAGAGCTCGTCGGCGTTTTTGACCACCGGCACCAGCAGACCCCAGTCGACCGCGACCGCGATGCCCAGGTTGACGTCGCGGCGGTAGACCACGTTCTCGCCATCGTGCGAGGCGTTGGCGATGGGGTACGCCTGCAGCGCGCGGATGGCGGCGTGGGCCAGGAAGGTGGTGTAGGTGAGCTTCGCGCCTTTGTCGGCGAAGCGCGCCTTGTGCTTGCGGCGCAGGGCGTCGACGCGGCCGTAGTCGACCTCGAAGCAAGTGTGCACATGGGCGCTGTAGTGCTTCGACTCGATCATGCGGTCGCTGATGGTGCGGCGCATCGGGGTCATCGCCTCGGTGCGGTCGCCCTCGCGCAGGGTCACCGGCACCTTGGGGATGCCCAGATCGACGCGGCCGACCGGCG
>JAGQJJ010000225.1 GCA_020430675.1 Myxococcales bacterium | reverse complement strand
ATGAATGAGCAGTGTCAGCGCTGGCGTTCGGGCCGCGCGAGCTATCGGCCGGCCGGCGAGCCGCTCGTCCCGCGCCAGTATGGCGTCGAGCTGGTCGACGAGCAGACGGCGCGCGACTTCGTCGTCGAGCACCACTACTCGCGCAGCTATCCCGCCGCGCGGCGCCGGGCCGGCCTGTTCCGCGCCGGGCGCGGGCTGGTCGGCGTCGCGGTGTTCTCGGTGCCTTTGCAGCCGGCGGCGATTCGCAAGCACGCGGGCGTCGCGGCGTCCGCCGGCGTTGAGCTGGGCCGGTTCGTGCTGCTCGATGAAGAGCCGAGCAACAGCGAGACGTGGTTCCTCGCCCGCGCCTTCGGGCTGCTGCGTGCCGAGCTGCCCGACGTTGCGGCCGTGCTCGCCTACGCCGACCCGCTCGCTCGCGAGACGGCTGACGGGCAGCTCGTCAAGCCCGGCCACGTCGGCACCATCTACAAGGCGCACAACGGCCGCCTGGCCGGCCGGTCGAGCCCGCGCACGCTGCTGCTCGGACCCGACGGGCGCGCGCTCAACGGCCGGGCGCTGACCAAGATTCGGCGCGAGGAACGCGGCACCGCCTATGCCGAGCGGCAGCTCGTCGAGATGGGCGGGCCGAAGCGCATGCAGGGCGAGAGCGGCGAGAGCTACGTGCGCCGCGCCCTGGCGACGGGTCCGTTCCGCCGCGTCGCCCATCCCGGAAACCTGGCGTACGTCTGGCCGCTGCGTCGACCCCGATCGATGGCCGGGCGCGCTGAGTGCCCCACCATCACGAGGTAGACATCATGCAGCGCGAAGAGACGACCGAGCGAATCGCCGCTCACCTGACCGCACCCCAGAGACGGGCGATCCGAGAGGCGCACGGGGCGACGTACTGTGCGCCGCACCCTCAAACGGCAGCGGCGCTTCGACGGCGTGGGCTTGTCCGCGGTCGGAGTGAGGCTCTCACCCTGACCCTTGTCGGCGAATACGTCGCGGCCCATCTGTTCGGGCCGTCCGACCGGCTCTGGCAGATCGATCTCGTGGCAAGAACCGAAGCGCGCGAACGCGCCATGAATGAGGCGCGGGCGAGCGAAGCCATCCTGAAGAAGAGAGGCATCTGATGGACTTCTACTGTGGGGCGAAGCCTGAAGTTGTCGACGCGGTCGAGGCCGCGATGGTCGACGGGCGCGAGATCACCGTGGTCCTGCGCGATGGCAAGGTCATCACCGGGTATCCCGCGACGACGATTCGGATGCGGGATGCCATGACCGGGGGCATCAAGTGGCGTGTCCACTTCCGGCCGCAAACGTCGTCGTCTGACATCAGCTATCGAGGCTGTCTGCTGGCCGACGTCGTCGAGGTCGTCGACGACGCCGACACCGCGGCGATGCCCGCGGCCGCGAGCTGACCATGGCGCGCCAACGCAAGACCTTGATGGGCCAGCTCGTCGGCGCGTTGTTCGCGCGCACCATCGACGCGGGCGACGTGGAGCCGACGTCGGCGCCAGCACCGACGACGACGTCTCCCGCGGCGCAACCGAACCGGCCCGAGCTGCGGGACGTGCTCGGCCGGGTGTGGACGTCGGCGGACGAAGCGCTCGCCGCGTTGCCGGCGGGCGCGGGCACGGTGCTGCGCGTCGACTCCATCGAGCTGCCGCCGGGCTTCGGCGTGCGTCTGGCGCAGGTGCAGCTCGACGCGCGCGAGACCTACGAAGCGCCCTGGGGCTGGGCGTTCAACGCGCGGGGGCTCAACCGCCTGCTCGCCGCCGCCGGCGGGAGCGAGATGGGCGCGCAGCGGGCCGACGACGGCCGCGTGCCGCACCTCGTCGCGATGCGGGTGGGGGTGCGCTGGCCGAACCTGCCACCACCGTTCGGCCGCGAGTATTGGGGAGCGCGCACGGTCGACCTGCGGGGCGACCCGGACGACAAGAAGGCGCCGCTCGGCGAAGACGCCGCGTTCATCATCGACCTCGCCGACGCGCAGGGCGTCGACCCGACGGCGGCCTGGGATGAGGTGCTGAAGCTGCGACGCACCGCCGACGCGATGGCGCAGACGTTCGCCCGCAGCCAGGCCATCATGCAGGCCCTCGGCATCGAGCGCAGCTACTCGGCCGACCAGATTCGCCGGCCGTTCATCGTCGGCCGCGTCGCATGGTCGGGGCGCTTCGGCGACGCGGACGCGGACCGCGAGGCGCGCCTCACGCTCGCCCGAGCGGCGGCCGCCAATATCGGTCACTTCAATTCACTACTCGGTGGGCCGCGAAGTGAGGTGCGACCATGAGCAGGTCAACTGACATCCGAGCCCTGCCGACGCTGCCACCGGGATGGGTGAGCAGGCCCTGCGTAGTCTGCGGCGGCCCGACGGCCGCCGAGAAGACCAGCGGCCGGAGCCTGGGCAAGATCGTGCGGCTGGCGACATCCGGCTATGTGACCGAGGGACTCCGCGCCATCGGTTACGCCTGCGGCCGACCGGGTGGGTGTCGGACCATCTATGACGGCGAGGCGCTTCTCGTGTGCTGCGACGACTGCGAGCGCGTCGTGCTCGAGCAGCGCGGGATCACTCGCGCGCCCGTGAACCACGGCGAGGATCAGGGCGCGGTACGGCTTGAGAACGCCGTTGCCCGCGCGCTCGGCTGCGGCGCAGACGTGCGGCTCGCGATCCTCGCCTGCCGTGCCCGCGGCGACCTGCAGGCATTGGTCGCCCTGACCCGAGGTGCCCCATGAACATCACCCTCAATTCACTACTCGGTGGGCCGCGAAGTGAGGTACGACCATGAGCAGGTCAAGTGACATCCGGGCCCTGCTGCTGCGCATCGACGCGCGGCTCAACGGGTTGATGGACATCGCGTCGCCGGTTGATGGGGATGGCGACGGCAAGGAAGCGCACGCGCGCTTGAACCACGCGCACCGCGAGCTGCGGGCGCTGCGGACGATTGTCCGAGGGGCACTGGCAGAAGGCAGGACATCATGATCAGCGCGCAGGCGGCAAGTGATGTGGGGCAGATGCGGGCTCACAACGAAGACACCTTCCACGTCGACGTGGAGCGGGGGCTGTTCATCGTGGCCGATGGCATGGGCGGGCACGCGGCCGGCGAGGTCGCGGCCGATGAGGTCGCCGGGCAGCAGGGTGACAGTGCGCGCTTTCATCGGGCCTCCTCGGCCGCGGGCAGGGCGGCGACGATCGCGTCGGTGATCTCGGTGGTGCTGGCGCGGCCGCCCAGGTCGCCGGTGCGCACGGCGCCGTCAGCGAGCACGCGGGCGATGGCCGCTTCGATGCGCGCGCCGGCGGTCTGCTCGCCGATATGGCGCAGCATCATCGCCGCCGAGAGGGTCAGGGCCATCGGGTTGGCCTTGTTCTGGCCCGCGATGTCCGGCGCCGAGCCGTGCACGGCTTCGAACACCGCGCAGGTGTCGCCGATATTGGCGCCGGGCGTGATGCCGAGGCCGCCGGTCAGGCCCGAGCACAGGTCGCTGATGATGTCGCCGTAGAGGTTCTCCATCAGCAGCACGTCGAAGCGCGACGGGTCGAGCACGAGCTGCATCGCCACGCGGTCGATGGGCTGCTCTTCGACCTCGATGAACGGGTAGTCGGCGGCGACCTCGCGGCACATGTCGAGGAAGAGGCCGTCGCTGAGCTTCATGACCGCGGCCTTGTGCACCACGGTGATCTTGCGGCGGCCCGTCCAGCGCGCGTACTCGAAGGCGTAGCGGGCGATGCGGCGGCTGGCGTCGGCGGTGATGATCTTGAGCGCCTCGACCACGCCGGGCATGACCTCGTGCTCGCGGCCGGCGTACAGGCCTTCGGTGTTCTCGCGGAAGACGACCAGATCGACGCCTTCGTGGCGCGTCTTGAGGCCGGGCCACGAGCGCACCGGGCGCAGGCTGACGTAGGTATTGAGCGCCTTGCGCAGCCCGACGTTGACGCTGCTGAAGCCCTTGCCGACCGGCGTTGTGATCGGGCCTTTGAGCGCGACGCGGTGGCGGCGGATGGAGTCGAGGGTGGTCTCGGGCAGCGTGCTGCCGCCGGCTTCGACCGCGAGCAGGCCGGCTTGATGGGTGTCCCAGTCGATGGCGACGCCGGTGGCCTCGACGATGCGCACCGTGGCGGCGGTGACCTCGGGGCCGATGCCGTCGCCCGGCAGCAGCGTGACTGTATATCTCATGCCGTTCTCCTCTGGGCGTCTTGCGGCGCGACCAGGGCCCGTGCGAGGCGCAGATAGGGTTGGCCGTTGGGATAGCGGCCGTCGCCCGCGGCGAGATGGCGGAAGCCGGCCGATTCGAAGAGCGCCCGGGCGGCGACGTTGTCGGCGGCGACCGAGAGGCCGACCCGGCTGGCCCCGACCAGGGGCGCCGCGTGCGAGATGCGCGTCAAGGCGGTTGCGAGCAGGCGTCGGCCGAGGCCCCGGCGGCGCTCGGCGGGGTGCACCGCGATGGCCACGATGTCAGCGATGGGGGGCTGGTCTTCGTCGGCGCGGATGAAGGCGAACATCACGAAGCCGAGCAGGGCGTCTCCGCATTGCGCGATCTCGGTGTGCACGCCAGCGTGCGCGAACCAGCCCGCGAGGATGCGTCGGTAATTGCCGAGATGGCCGAACGCTTCGTCGGCGAGGGCGGCGACAAAATCCGAGTCGGCGCGCGTGGCCGCGCGCAGCGCGATCGGCGGCGGCTCAGCGGCGCGCCAGCTTTCGGTTTCGCGTCGGGGTCGCTCCAGCACGCGCACACGATACGCAGGCGCGGCTCGATTGCAAGGCGCGACGCGCCGGTTCTGGGGTGGCACGCGCCCCAATCCGCGCTACCATGCCGCGTTCTCTGCGCGCGAGGAGGCTGTGATGCGCATTCTCGAAGGCCATCTCGATCTTCACTTCCACGGCCAGATCTCTCGTTGCCCCATCGCCGGCGTGCGCGATCCGCGCGGCACCGTCGAGATCGCCGTGGCCACGCCGTTTGGCCTGCGCCGCGTGCATGTGCGGCTCGATCAGGCCCGCCATATGGCCGAAGCGCACACCTTTGCGTTCGACTACGAGTCGGGCCAGGTGACGCGCTTCGAGCAGGCGATCGACGGTGGGCCCGATCCGGAGACGCCCGGCCGCTATCGGGGCGTGATCAGCGGCGGCGGGCTCGAAGGCAAGTGGACGATCACCGAGCTTGGCGCCGGCGATGACGCGGCGGACGAAGCGGCCTACGCTTTCGGCGTCGGGGCGCGGGTGCCTGAGTCGACGGGCACGGGCGAGGGAACCTGACCGGCTGATGACGCTGTGCTGTGTCCTCAGTCGTCGTCGAGCGCGGGCATGTCAGTCACCATCGTCGAGTCCTCTTCGTCGTCGGAGATGGTGAGACGGCGCGGCGCCGGGGTCAGCACGTCGTCGTCGAACTCGTCGAACGCCGCGGCTGAGCCATCGGTGGAGAAGAAGTCGTCGGACTCGACCGGCTCGGCTCGGGGCGTGGGCACATCGGTCGTCAGCGCGTCGACGCGCGTCACGGCGACGCCGCCGAGCAGGCGGCTCTCAAACGCGGCGAGGGCCTGGGCCACCTCGCGGCCGACCGTGCCGCCGAGCCCGCGCAAAATGCGGCTGACCTCGACCTCGTTGGCCTGCGCCAGCAAGCGGCGGGCGGCGGTGTCTTCGATGCTGATCGACTCGCTCTCGGCCACCGCGCGCAGCAGCAAAGCGAGCACGGCCGCTGAGGGCACCCGGTGTTCGGGCTGCAGGGCCAGCGCGGTCTCGACGACGGCGGCGACGGTCGGCGGCACGAACGGGTTGCGGCCCAGGATGGGCGGCGGCGGCACGCCATCGAGGAACCGGCGGAAGATCTCAGAGGTGTCGGGCGCCTCGAATGGGATCTGCCCGGTCAGCATCTCGTAGATCGTCGCGCCCAGAGAGTAGACGTCGGCCAGCGGCGTGGGCTCCTCTTGGTTGAACTGCTCGGGCGGCATGTACCAGAGCGTGCCCACATTGGCCCCGGCGACGGTCAGATCGGGGCTGCGCTCCAACGCCTTGGCCACCCCGAAGTCGGTGATGCGCACCGTGCCCGGATCGTCGGCGTCGACCAGCATCAGGTTGGCCGGCTTGATGTCGCGGTGGATGACGCCGCGGCGATGGGCATAGGCCATGGCGTCGGCGGCGCGGATGCCGATGTCGACCGCCATGGGGATGGGCAGCGGACCATCGGTGCTGCGCAGGCGGTCTTCGAGCGAGCCGCCGGGCAGGTACTCCATCACGATGGCCTGAAACATGGGCGATTCGAGGTAATCGAAGACCCGCGCCACATGCATGTGGTCGAGCTCGGCTTGCAGCACCGCGCCCTGCCGGAAGCGCTCGGCGAGCAGCACCTCTTCACCCGCATCGGCCCGATGGCGAATCTTGATCGCCACCTCGCGCGCGAGCAGGCGGTGGCGCGCATAGAGCACGATGCCCATGCCGCCGGTGCCCAGCCGCCCTTCGACCGAGTAGGGTCCGATATATCGGGGAAGCCGCGCGGCCAAGCGAAACTCCTGCGCGCGCTCAGTCTTCGTCGGCTTCGGCCGACCCCGAGGGGGCGGCGCCGGCGAGGACGGCAAAACGGCGCGCGTCGGGCAACATGGTGGCGGCGGTGAAGACCACGTGGCCGCCCTCGCGGTCGGCGCTGAGGTCGAGCAGGGTGTCGAGCTCATGGTCGGTGAAGCGCCCGGTCATGCCGCGCCGGCCGAGCAGCCGCCAATAGAAGTGCGGGCCTTCGGGCGGCTCT
>JAGQJJ010000224.1 GCA_020430675.1 Myxococcales bacterium | reverse complement strand
GACTGATCGGCGCCAGACGAGGGCGCGCGCCGCCATCGAGACCGCGCCGCCGCTCGAAGATCGCGCGGGTCTGGCCAGTCGGCGCTGACTTCATGCTATAGAGCGATCATGCGGCAATTCTCCCCCGCCTGGCTCATCGTGTCGTCCGCGCTGGCCATGTCGCTCGGCGTGTCTTCGGCCCTGGCCGCGCCCACGCCGGCGGCGCTGCTTGCCACCGAGGCGCCCGACCGCCCGGACGTCGGCCAGCGGTTGACCGAGGCGCTGACGCAGGCGATCGAGTCCGACCCGGCGCTGACGCTCACCCAGCCCGCCACCATGAAGCTCGACGAAGCGAAGCTGACGTTCTCGTGTTTTGACGAGGCGCCGGCCTGCATGCGCGACATCGCCGGCCTGCTCGACGCGCGGCGCCTGGCCTGGGCCTCGGTGGCGCGCACGTCCGACGGCTGGTTGCTGCGCGTGCGGGTGCTCGACGCCGCCGCCGGGCGACTGGTGGGCGAAGGCGACTTCGGGCTGCGCGGCGGCGACGAGCAGATCGCCGAGCTGCTGCGGCTGGCCGAGGCGGTGGTGCGCGGCGAACAGCCCGTCGTGCGGCAGAACACCCGGCTCGTGGTCGAATCGACGCCGCCGGGGGCCCAGGTCGCCCTCGATGGTCGCCCGTTTGGCCCCACGCCGGTCGAGGTCGAAGTGGAGAGCGGGGCCCACCAGATCGCGCTGTCGATGCAGGGCTACGCGCCGGTGCTGCACCGCGTTGACGCGCAGGATCCAACGGTGCGGGTTTTGTTGGAGTTGGTGCCGGTCGTGCCGGTCGCGGCGCCTCCGGTGACCATGGTCGAGCCGGTCCAACCGGTCGAGCCGCGCGACGACTGGCGCTTCTGGGCCGGCGTCGGCACCGGCGGCGTGGCGGTCGTCGCTGCGGGCGTCGCGGTCGGCCTCTACGCGACCGGCTCGGGCAACGCCGACGACGCCAAGGGCCTGCCCGCCGACGACCCGCGCCGACAGCAGCTCCTCGACGATCATGACCGCTACAAGGCGGGCTATTACACAGCGCTGACGCTCAGCCTCACCGCCGCCGCCGCCAGCGCGGTGTTCTTCGTGCTCGACGCCACCGACGACGGCCCATCACTGGCGGCGACGGCCAACGGCGCGATGCTGCAAGGCCGTTTCTGACAGCGCTGCGTGGCGCCGCTGTGACCGCTCAAAGCGCGCCCAACGCTTCGATCAGCCGCGGCCCGTACGCCGTCCACCGACCCGGCCCCAACCCCGGCACGGCGCAGAACTCGCCTTCGGTGCGCGGCATCGCCACAGCGATGGCCTTCAGCGTCCGGTCGTTGAACACGACGTACGGGGGCACCTGACGTCGGCTGGCTTCGTCGGTCCGAAAGCGGCGCAAGGCGTCGATGATCGGATCATCGGCCGCCAGGTCGATCACCCGGGGCGCCGGCACGCGCGCCGAAGCCGCTTCCCGCGGCGCCCCGGGCACCAGCCGGGGCGGCAATGAAAACGCCGCCCGCGCCTTGGCCAGCATCACGGCGCGCCCCTCTGCGGTCAGCTCAAGCAGCGGATACTTGCCGCCGGTCAATCGGCAAAGCCCTTGATTGACAAGGATTTGCAAGAGCTCGGCGCACCCGTCGAGGCCCAGAGTGCTCAGCAGACCGAACGTGGTCAACCGCGCCAGCGATGTATCGCCGACGCCCTTGGCCCGCGAACCGGCCAGCATGCCCGCGACCTTGCGCAGCCCGAACCGCCCCTGCGCCCGCGCCACCCCCGAGAGCGCCTGTTGCAGCACCAGCGTATCGGCGTCGCTCGCCGGCTCGAAGCGCAACCCGGGCGCCGCGCCCTCGCCGCTCGGCTGACAGCGATCGCAGCCCGGGCACGCCTCGACATCGATGGTTTCCCCAAAATAATCGAGCACCTGCGCATGCCGGCAGCGCCCGTCATAGACGAAGTCGCGCATCAGGTGCAGCTTGGCCACCTCAACCCGCCGGTGCGCCGTCATCGCGTCGAAGTCGAGCCCCAGGTCGAACACATCGGCCGGCGCCCCCGGGATGGCGCGCACCAGACCGATGCCGTCGAGCTGCACCGCGTCGATGCGTGAAAGCGCGCGCAGAATGGGGTCGACCTGCCGCCCGTGCTCGCCCGCCTCCAGCCGCCCGACGGGCAGGCCGCCCGGCCCGGCGCCGTGCAAGTCATCCCAGACCGCCGCAAAAGCGCCCGGCTCCGGGTGGCTCGCGTCGATCAAAAACTCGTGCACACGCAGGTCGATGTTGTTGAACAGCAACAGGCAGTGCGCCGGCTCACCGTCGCGCCCGGCGCGACCGACTTCCTGGTAGTAGCCCTCGATCGTGCGCGGCAGATCAACGTGCACCACCGCGCGCACATCGGCGCGGTCGACGCCCATGCCAAATGCATTGGTCGCCACCGCCACCCGTGCGGCGCGGCTCATGAAGCGCTCCTGCGCCGCGGTGCGATGCTCGTCGAGCATGCCGCCGTGGTACTGCACCACCGCCGCCGGGCCGAGCCACTCGCCGGCCAGCGCGGCATACTGCTCGACGCGCTTGCGGGTGCTGGCATAGACGATGACCGCGCCCTCACGCCCCTTGCCCTTGGTGAGAAAGCCCTGCAACCGCTCGGCGCGATCGCGATCACCGCGGCACAGCGTCGCTTCGAGGAACAGGTTCGGCCGCAGAAACCCGGCCACATGCACCCGAGCATCGACCAGCCCCAGCGCGTTGACGATGTCATCGCGCACATCGGGCGTCGCCGTCGCGGTGCAGGCCAGCACGCGCGGAGGGCGCAGGCCGGCGAGCACCTCGCCCAACCGTGTGTAATCGGGCCGAAAATCGTGGCCCCACCGCGAGATGCAATGCGCTTCGTCGACGGCAAAGAGCGCGATGCGCGCCCGGCCCAGCGCGCGGATGAAGGCCCCGTGACGAAAGCGCTCGGGTGCCACATAAACCAGCCGCAATTCACCGGCCGCCAACCGATCGAGCACCGCCGCCTGCGTCGCCGCGTCCTGGCTGCTGTTGACAAAATCGGCCGCGATGCCCCGCGCCCGCAGCGCATCGACCTGATCCTTCATCAGCGCGATGAGCGGTGAGACGACCACCGTCACGCCTTCGAGCATCAGCGCCGGCAGTTGGTAACACAGGCTCTTGCCCGCGCCAGTGGGCATGACCGCCATGGTCGGATGCCCGGCCAGCACGTCGGCGATGACCGCGCGCTGCCCCTTGTGAAACGTCGAAAAACCGAAGTGACGGGCAAGCGCTTCTTCCAGCGCTTCGGGCGAGGTTGCGTCCATCAATGGCCCCAAGGCGATCACTGCTGCCATAGGACTACTGATCGAGCGGGCCGAAGTGCAACACACCCGGGGCGCTTTTCCGCGGGAACACCCAAGCGCCGCGGCTGCGTTTGGGGTACCGTTGCCCGACGCCCGCAGCCCGGAGGCCGCCTTGGAAGACGACTCGGACGCCATCAAGAAGATCTTCGCCGAGGCCCGCGTGCCGGCGGTGCCCGACGTGTCGGACCAGGCGCGCGTGCGCCTGACCGGCATCAGCTCGCGCGCCTGGGAGCATCCGGCCGACCGCGCCGCGTTGACCGCGCTGCGCAAGGTGCCCGGCTTCGACCAGATGCTGCGCACCCTCTTCGGCTGGATTCCCGAGCGCTCGCTGCGCCTGCTCTACCTGGGCAACGCGGTGCGCGTCGGCGGCGGCCAGTTCCAGCGCATCGACCGCCTGTTCGACGAGTGCTGCGCGATCCTCGACGCCGAGCGGCGCCCCGAGCTTTTTGTCGCCGGCCCCCGCGAGCTGAACGCCGGCGCCATCGGCTGGGACCGCCCCCTCATCGTGCTCAACTCCGGCGCCATCGAGCTGCTCGACGACGATGAGCTGCGCTTCGTGCTCGCCCACGAGCTGGCCCACGTCGTCTCGGGCCATGTGCTCTACAAGACGATGGTGCGCATCGCGTTGTCGGTGGTGCTGTTCCGCTTCGGCTTCGGCGTGCCGCTGCTGGTGCTGCGCGGCCTGCTCATCGCGTTGCTCGAATGGGACCGCAAATCCGAGCTGTCGGCCGACCGCGCCGGCCTGCTCTGCGTGCAGGACCCGCGCGTCGCGTTCCGCGTGCACATGAAAACCGCGGGCGGCAGCCATATCGACCAGATGAACGTCGACGCCTTCATGAAGCAGGCCGAAGACTACGAGCGCAGCGGCGACGCGATCGACTCGCTACTCAAGCTGCGCGCCCTGCTCAACCGCCGGCACCCGTTTCCGGTGCTGCGCATCGCCGAGCTCAAGCGCTGGGTCGACGCCGGCGACTACGCGCGCATCCTGGGCGGCGACTACCCGCGCCGCGGCGAAGACGACGACGCCTCGTTGCGCGATGACCTCAAGCGCAGCGCCGACGCCTACAAAGAGAGCTGGACGGGCTCGGGCGACCCGATGGCGCGCTTCGTCTCCGACCTGGGCTCGACGGTGGGCGACATGGGCAACTCGGTCTTCGATCAGGTGCGCGAGTTCTTCCGGCGCGGCCCGAGCGAGGGCGACGGGGGCAAGCGGCCCGACGGCGCGGGCGACGACGCCTGAGCCGTGCGCGCCGCGCCCCTTTTTGCCCTGCTGGTCGCGTTTGCGACGCCCGCCTGGTCAGCGCCGCTCGACGATTGGCTGGCCGCGGTCACGCCCGCGCATGATCGCGTTCTGCTGATTCCGCGGCTCGCCGCGGTCGCCGACCCGCTCGCCCGCGCCGGCCGCCGACTGCGCGGCCACCCCGACCTGGCCGCCGCCACCGAAGACGTCTACGCCGATCTGACCGCCGCGCTCGCTGATCTCACGCAGGCCATCGACCAGATCGATCGCACCTCGCGGCGCCTCTTCAAAGAGACCTTCGAGGCGGTCAACGCCCATTTTCGGCACATCTTTCCGCGCCTTTTCCGCGGCGGCGAGGCCGAGCTGCAGCTCACCGAACCCGACAACCTGCTCGGGACCGGCATCGAGATGCAGGTCAGCCCGCCGGGCAAGAAGGTGCAGAACGTGGCGCTGCTGAGCGGCGGCGAGAAGGCGATGTGCGCGCTGGCGCTGGTCTTTGCGGTCTTCCACTTCAAGCCGAGCCCGTTCTGCCTGCTCGACGAGGTGGACGCGCCGCTCGATGATGCCAACATCGGGCGCTTCAACGAGGTGGTGCGCGAGATGGCCGAGACCAGCCAGGTGCTGCTCATCACGCATAACAAGCGCACCATGGAGATCGCCGACGTCATGTACGGCATCACGATGGAGGAGTCGGGCGTCAGCAAGCTGGTCGGCGTCCGCATGACCTGAGCGGGGCGGCCGCCGGCCCGCGGGTCGGGCGCGGTCGTTCGTGGAGGAGGCCCCAGATGGGCATGGATTGGCTGTCGTGGCTGCCCGCGGCGGTGGTGGCGCAGGCCGAGCCGGCGGGCTCGGCGCCGGCGTGGGTCGAGTACGCGGTCTACGGCGGCATCGCGCTGGTGCTGGCGGTGATCATCCTGCGCACGTGGCGCAAGGGCCCGCCGCCACCGCCCGTCGAGCGCGTCGCGCCGCACGAGCCGGAGAAGACGCCCGAAGAGATCGAAGCCGAAGCGCGCCGCGCGTTTGGCATCACCGAGGCGCTGGTCCGCGAAGAGAGCGATCACATCGCCCTGCGCGTGCGGGCGCCCGTGCCTGAGAAGAAGGCGCCGCCCAAGCCTGAGGGGAAGCCGGCGAGCGCGCCGCCCAAGCCCGCCGAGCAGAAGCCGAGCGCGCCCGCCAAACCCGCGGCGCCGCCGGTCGAAGAGGCCGGCAAGACGCTGCGCGAGGGCCTGGCCCGCACCAAAGAAGGCTTCGTGCGCAAGCTGGGCCGCCTCTTCGGCGCCGCCAAGACCATCGATGACGACCTGCTCGGCGAGCTGGAAGAGGCCCTCTTCACCGCCGATATCGGGGTCAAGGCCAGCCAGAAGCTGGTCGACAAGGTGCACGAGGGGCTCGACAAGAAAGAGCTGCAACAGCCGGCCAAGGTCTGGACCTACCTCAAGGCCCAGATCGGCGACATGCTGCGCATCGACGCGCCGCCGTTCGACCTGGCCCGCGCCAACCCGCTGGTGATCATGGTCGTGGGCGTCAACGGCGCCGGCAAGACCACCACCATCGGCAAGCTGGCGAAGCAGTTCACCGACCAGGGCAAGAAGGTGGTGCTCGCCGCCGGCGACACCTTCCGCGCCGCCGCGGTCGAGCAGCTCGACACCTGGGCGCAGCGTTGTGGGGCCGACATCGTGCGCGGTGCTGAAGGTTCGGACCCGAGCTCGGTCATCTTCGACGGCGTGGCCAACTTCGAGCAGTTCAACGGGGCGTTTGTGAGCCTGCACGGCCGCGATGAGGAGCTGCCGCCCGAAGAGATGCGGGCGTTTGCCGACTTCATCATGCAGCTCACCTATCCGCCGAACCCGATCCGCAACCTGGACAACAGCCTGACCGACCTGCAGGCCGCGGGTCGGGCGCGCTTCTACGACGACGTGCACCCCGGCGACGCCCGCGGCGCCTGCGCGCGCTGCCACGACATCGACCTCGACGCCAACGCCGACTCGGCGCTGCCCGGCCGCTTCGGCACCTCGGGCGAGCTGACCTTCACCGGCGGCACGCAGTGGTTCAAGGTCGCCCAGCTTCGTGGCCTGTACGAGAAGGTCGGCAAGTTCGGCATGGCCGACACCTGGTTTGTCAACGTGAACAACGCCCTGCTCT
>JAGQJJ010000223.1 GCA_020430675.1 Myxococcales bacterium | reverse complement strand
CGGCGGGCTGCCGGTCGCGCTCGCCGCGCTGGGCGCCGAGCTGCGCCCCGGTTTTGCCGCGCTCGCCGAGCGGGTCGGCCTCGACGCCGCGCTCGACGCCGCCGATCTGGTGCTCACCGGTGAAGGTCGCGTCGATGAACAGACGCCGCGCGGCAAGACGGTCGGCGGATTGCTGGCCCGAACCGCAGCTCGGCAGCGTCCGACGTGGATCTTCGGCGGCGAGATCACCCCCGAAGCCGAGGTCTGGTGCCCGCCGCACGGGGCGCTGGTGCCCATCGCCGATGGCCCACGCCCCCGCGAATGGCTCATGGCAAACGCGCCCACGCTGCTCACCCGCGCCGCCGCCCGCGCCGCGCGGCTCTGGGCGCTTTGCGCGCAATGACCTTCCTCGCCCTCGCCGTCGCCGCGGGCGCCACGGTGCGCTTCCTGCTGACCGACGCCCACCTGCTCTGGAAGGCCACCGCGGTGCTCATCGTGGTGGTTTCAACCGCCATGCAATACGTGCCCTCGATCGCGGTGCATGTGCATGGGCTGGTGCCGCTGCTGATGCAAGCGGTGCTTGACATCGTGCTGTTGATGGTCTTCAAGCTTCAGGGCGTCGGCGGCCGACTTTGACTCACTGCGCGTCGAGCACCACCTCGACGCGGTCGACGCGCACGTACGAGCGATCGGTCCACCACACGCGGGTCTCGATGGCATGACCGGCGCGGCCGGCGAGGTCGGCGGCGAGCACGAAGTCGGCGTAGGCGAAGGGACCGGGCAGGCTGCGGCGGCGCACATGGGTCGAAGCGAGGATCTGATCGGCGTCGGCGTCGTACACGTCGAGCACGACCACCTCGTCGTCGGCGGCGTTGACCACGTCGACCAGCAGCCGGAAGCCGACCAGCGCCCGGCCCTCGCCCCAGTCGCGGGCGTAGGGGCCGAAGATCAGGTGGCCCTCGCTGTCGCGGTCGGTCGCCGCCGACCAGCCATCGCCGTCGGCGCGGCCCAGGTTATGGCGCAGCTCGGGCCCCTCGGCCTCGTAGACGATGCGGCGCGGCATGGGCGGCGGGGCTTCACGGCGCAAGGTCAGCCGCCGACGCGCGACCATGCTGCGCTCACCGGGCGGAACCGGCAGCGCGATGCCGCCGTGCAGCAGGCCCCCGCCCAATTCAAGGCCACCGTGCACCGCGCAGAGGCAGGCGCCCACGTCGTCGTTGTCGCCCGGCCCCACATGAGACAACGTCAGCGCGCGCCCGGTGGCATAGGCGGCGCGGTCGCTGAACGACAATGGCTGCCCGGCCCAGGCGATGATGACATCCTGCCGGTCGAAGCGCGGGTAGCCGGTGAGGTCGACCCATTGCCCGGCGGGCAGGCGCACGTCGACGTCGCCCCAGCGGAAGCCGCCGTCGCGGCTCTCGGCGCGCCAGAAGCGATCGATGCTCTTGCTTGGATGCGGTTGTGGCCAGCGGGTGATGACAAAGCCGCCGATGAAGCTCATCGGCCCATCAAAGGCTGGATTCTGCGCAGGGTTTTCGACCTGAACCAGCCGGTCGAGGTGGCTCTCGGTGGCGTCGAACTCATAGCCAAGGCGCAGCCAGACCCGGTGGCGGATGCCATCGGCGAAGAGATAGTCCGCGCCGCAGTCATCGCCGTCGTAGCGGCCGTCGCCATCGGCCATCTTCACCAGCGGCGCGGCGTACCAGAGCGTCAGGCCGCCGGCGCGCGGGGTGACCTCGACCGGCTCGAAGCGCGCGTCGAAGCCCGGGCGCGCGCGATTGCAGGCCGACCACCAGGGGATGTCGCCGTCGGTGATGGGATCGGCCTCGGCCACGCCGTACTGATTGCACCAGTCGCGGTCGGCGCAGGCGGGGTTGTCATTGGCTTCGGGCGTGCGATTGGGGAACTCGATGTGCTCGGCGCCGGGATAGCCCGCCGGCCAGCGCCCGTCGCCGTTTTCGCCGGGCACGAGCTGGTTGATCGGACGCTCGCCGTCGAGCAGCACAAAGTCGAGATCGAGGCGGTCGCCGTTGAGCGTCCACAGGCCGTTGAGCTTGCCGGGGAAGCCGGTCTGGTCGATCCAGGCCAGAAGATAGGGCGTGATGACCACGCGATCGGCCGGCGACGGGCCGGTCGCGGCGTGCATGCCCAGCCCATCGAGCGCGCGGCGCACCAGCGCTTCGACGCGATCAGGCGGCGCGCCCGAAAGGTCGTGCAGCAACGGCAGGTCGCCCGGGCCCTCGACGCCCCCATCGACCAACTGCGCGGCCATGTCCATCCGCGCCGCGGCGTCTTCGACCGCCATGGCATCAACGGCCAGCGTCATGTCGACCGGAGGCATGGCCCCGTCGAGCGCGCCCCCATCCAATGGCACCCATGGCATATCAGCGGTGCCCGATGCCATGTCAGATGCCACCGGTGCCATATCGAGGGCGCCGGCATCGGGCGCGCCGCGTCGGACGTCGGGCGCATCCGCGCCGCGGTCCAGGGTCTCGCCTTGGGCATCGAGCCCCCCGGCGTCACCGGCGGCGCAGCCGAGGCAGAGCGTGACGAAGAGGAGGATTTCCGGCCGCATTGAAGACTCCCACGACAGGGTCGATGGGCAGAAGGGAGCACGACTGCTCGGGCAGGGCAAGCGCATCGGCGACCAGGCGGGCGGGTCGAGATTTCTAAAGCGCATCCTTGCTGAGCGGGCGCGAGGGGCAGCCCGTCGGTCGAGCGGCGTGCCTGACATCAGCGCGCGTTGACATCCCGGCGCGACCGATCCATGCTGCGCACTGGGAGGAAGGCATGGCAGACGATCCCGTTCCGCCCGCGGGCGTGTTGGCGCAAGCGCTTGCCCATCTTGAGCTGGCCCAAAGGCGCTTCGAACTCCTCGAACGCCGCGTCGCTTCGTGGGAGAGCCGCCTGGCGCAGATCGAGGCACTCGTCGGCGGCGACCCGAGCGCGCCCGCGACCGATGACCCGCTCCGCTTCGATGATCTTGAAGCCCGCCTTTGCCGTCTTGAGCGCTCGCATTTTGCCCGCCGGGCCCAGGTGGCCACGCCGCCAACCGCGACGCGCGCTGGCGGCAAGGGCAGCTCGGCCGCGTCGAGCGCGTCGGGCGGTTCGACCACCGCCCGGGCCGTCGTTCATGCGGACTGGTCCCGGCACATCGCCCACCCCGGAGAGTCGATCGTCCTCGGCGTGACCACTGATGGCTTCGCCCGCGATGACTTGGTGCACTTCCTCATTCGCGAGGTCAGCGACGCCGGAGCGCCGCCGGTCGCGCTGACCGGTTCGATCGGCGAGGGGGATCGGGTCGAAGTGGCGTGGACGCTGCCCGCCGCTGGCCTGATCGGCGAGCGCGTTTTCACCTTCGTCGCGCAATGTCAGGGGCAGGAGGCACACGCGCCGCCGCTGCACGTCTCAAGGGCGGCCGAACATGGCGGGTGAGCACTCGGACAAGGCGTTGCTGTCAGGATGTGCGCCGAGTCGTTCCCGGTCGCGGCGGACGGGCTTCGGCGTCTGGCCGTGGCTCGAACACGCCTGGCCGGTGGGCGCGCCATGATGGCACCGTCACGAAACAAGTCCTCCGCTCCGATCCAGCCTCACCCGCCTCTCGCCGCTGACACCGAGCGCCGCGCTGCGGACCGGTCTCATGGTCCACCTGCTGGGCGCACGCATCTTGAGCACAATGGCCATCTTGGCATCTTTGGCATCGACGCCGCGCGCGGCTGGGGCGCGCTGCACTTTTCGGTGAAGCGCAGCTATCGATTGCAGCCCGGCGCCCTGATGACGCCGACGCGATGGCAGCAGGCTCTTTTTGTCGAGGATCGACTCTTCGATGATGCGCCGCCTCATCTCGCCGCCGTGCAGTATGAGAGCGACCTCGGCCCGCCGAAAGCGCTGACCGATGTCGTCGTCGAGGCGCGGTGTCATCCGCCGAGCGGTGAGGCCACGCACTGCTCGGTGGCGGTGAAGGTCGGTGGCTGGCCGGCGGTGGTGCTGATGGTCATCGGTGACCGCATCGCGACCGTGCATCCCGACGAGCGCGTGCAATTCTCGGCCGCCACGCCGTTTCACAGCCGACCGATTCGGTTCGAGTGGGCCTATGGTGGTCTCGATTCGACCGGAACCATACCACTGCCTTGCCCGAGCAACCCGGTGGGGACTGGATTCCTCATGCGCACACCGACCCCATCGCCGCGCTGGCGGTATGCCGTGCTGCCGTCGGTCGAGCCCGCCTTGAACCTGCTGACGCCCGAGACGTTCATCGCCGACTCTGATCCGCTTCGGGCAAGAGCCCCGGCGGGCTTCGGCTGGGTCTCTCCACTGTGGGCCCCACGGCTCCTGACCCGTGGCATGCCCGCCGACGGTCTTGGCTTCTGGTCGCTGCTGTTCCCCGAGCGGCCGGAGGTGGGCGGGGTCTCCCGCGAGCGCCTTGGCAGCTTTCATCAGGGGGCAGTGCCCGGCCTTCAACTCCCGCTTGAAGGGCATGAGAGGATCCATCTGACGCATCTGCATCCGACGATGCGCGAGCTCGTCGTGCAGTTGCCGATCGAGCGGCCGAACCTCCGGGTCCGGGCCGGCGATGACCCGCCTGCGTCGGTGGCGTTGTCCCTCGCGACGGTTCATCTCCAAATTGACCGGGGCGCAGCAACGTTGGTCTGGCGAGGCACCTGGTCGCGACCCGGCGCCGATCCGGACCGGCCCGAGGCGATCTGGATGAAGGTCGATGGGCGCCGGCTGCCGCCGCCCGAATGGGGCACCGACCGGCCATTCAACCCCCTGGCGCCGCCGCGGGTCGAAGTGGGGGCGAGCGCGCCGCGGTCAGTCCAATGAGACCGCGTGCACAGTCAGCACCGGCGCATGGGCCTCGCGGTCCCCGCAGGTGACACGCATCGACAGGAAGCGCTGCTCCCGATCGGCGGGCGGCGCCGGAGGGCACCACCCGACGCGCACCCACCCATCGGGTGCGTCGGCGCGACTGGTCAGTTGAGCCACCGGTCGGATCGGATCAGCCAGATCGGTGATGGTGAAGACAACCGCTTCACCGCCGGCAAAGCCATCGGTCAGAACGGAGAGCTCCACCGACTGATCGGCCCGCACATCGAGGGCGCTCCACGCGGCGTGAACCAGCGCGCGGGCGCTGCTTTCGTCGGCCGGGCGCGGCGCTCGCGGGCGCGCGCTGGTCCGCGCTGGCGGGGGCGTCGCCGCGGTCCGGGCGCGGCGTTGCTCGAGACGTTCAAGGCGCGCGCCGACGGGTTCGGCGGTTGGCTCTGCCATCGGCGCCGGCGGGGGATCGGCTTCGAGCGCGGCCATGCGTGCCTCCCATTGTGCGATGCGCGCTTCCAAGTCTTCCAGACGGGCGATCGCCGCTGCCATGCGGCGCTCAACTTCGGGAGAGACGGGCACGAGGGCCGGATCCGGCAGCGCTGCGTCTGGTGCGGTGTTCATGCCTTCCTCCGAAGCCGGCCCGGGCCACCACGCTCAAAAGTGCCGCGGCGGCCTCGCGCTTGTCAAGATGTCTGCTCGCTGGGTCATCGCCGGGTTGACGTTGGCCGCGAGGCGGCGCATGGTCACTTCGGCGCTGAGTTGTTTGACCGGGAGGGCTTGATGAACATGACGAGCGAGTCACCACCTGTCATGCCAGCCGACGTGGTGCGTCTCATGGCAGTAGAGCGTCGTCTGAGCTTGTTGGAACGTCGGGTCGGCTTCTATGAACACCGCCTCGCTTCGGTGGCGGTCGCGCGTGGGGCCGACCTCTCGTCGGTCGGCGCGGCCACCGCCGCAGCCGTGGCGCAAAGCGATGAAGGTGGCCGGCCATGAGAACGATGAGGCTGCCCGCACAACATGCGTCGCGGTCCATGGTCGGCGCCGCGGTCGGCATCGTGACCAACAACAAGGATCCGGACAACGAAGGCAAGGTGAAGGTCCGGTTTCCCTGGCTGCACGACACGCTGGAGAGCGCCTGGGCCCCGGTGGTCAGCTTCTACGCCGGCCCCGATCGGGGAAGCTATCTCATCCCCGAGGTGGGCGATGAGGTGCTCTGCATGTTCGAGCGCGCCGATACAAACTCCCCCTTTGTCATCGGCAGCCTCTGGAACGGCGAGGACGCGGTGCCGGGCCCGGGCAATGCCGACGGGCAGAACCATGACAAATGGTTTCAGACGCGCAGTGGTCACAAGTTCATCTTCCGCGACGAACCGGGCGCCGAGTCGATCACGCTCGTCGACAAGAGCGGTCGGCTCAAGTTTGAGATCGACGTGCCGAAGAACCTGATCACGGTCGAAGCCATGACCGGGGATCTCTTCTTCGAGGCCCCCGAAGGGCCGATCGACCTGGAATGCAAAACCATGGAGATCACCGCGAGCAACAGCACGACGACCACCGTGGGCGAGCAGCTGACCGAGGCGAGCAAGGACCGCCAGGAGACGATCGCTTCGACCTGCAGCGGCACGGCAAGCGCGCAGTTCTCGGTGAGCACCAAGAATCTGTCAGTCTCCTTTGGGAGCGCGACGCTCGGCGCCGAGTTCAGTGAGATGACCGTCAGCGGCACCACGACGCAGACGGTCGGGCAGTCGAAGCAGACGGGGGGTGGCATCGTGCAGGCCACCACGGGATCCGAGACGCTGACCGCCGGCACGGCACGGTTCGAAACGCCGGTCTTCGACCTGGCCATCAAGAGCACGGCCACCGTGATGGCCGGCCTGACCGACATCCATAGCATGGTCGACGGCGCGATCAGCGCCGGTGGCATCCTGAC
>JAGQJJ010000222.1 GCA_020430675.1 Myxococcales bacterium | reverse complement strand
GGGGGTAGAGGGCGGCGCCGACGGTGTTGAGGCCGAGCGCTGCGCCGGAGACGGCCAGGTAGCGTTGGGTGGAGGCCTCCGACCGGGCCAGTCCGACCTCGGGCGGGCCCGGCGCGCTCGCGTCAGCCGCCGCCTGGGGCGCCGCATCTTCGACGGTCGCCGAAGCCGCCTGCCGTTGGCGGCGGTAGGCGTCCTTGGCGCGTCGCGCGAGCCCCCTCGACGCAAAATACGCCCCGCCCCCCAGAAGCAGCGCCGTCGTCAAAAACACGGGTCGTGTCTCCCTTGGTTCACGCCGACAAACCAGGGCGAAGCATGCAGCAACAGCGGCACGCCGGCAATCAGACTCACCGCGCCGTCGGGCGTGGCGTCACGGCGGTTCGGGGCAGGCGTTGGGCTGGTCGACCGGACGGTCGGGGCCGGGCATCCAGGGGATGGCAAAGTAGGTGGTGTTCTCGGTGATCGGCAGCTCGAACGGGCTGCGCGCCTGGCCGGTGGCGCTGCCGCAGAAGCCGCCGTCGGTGGTGACCGCGCCGAGCAGGATGTCGGCGTCGACGTCGATGGCGCCGACCTGCAGCTTGAAGCCGGGCAGCCAGACCTCGAAGCGGCCGTCTTCGGTGACCGGGGCGCTGAAATACATGCGCGGCGGGGCATCGACCGGGTCGCTGGCGGCGCGCAGGGTGCCGTCGATGGTGGCGAGCTTCTCGCCGTCGGGGCCGGGGCCCTCGCGGTAGAACAGCGAGATCCAGAGGCGCACGGCGATGGCGCCGTTGAGCGCGCCCAGGAAGAAATAATCGCCGGTCAAGTCGCGGCGCACGCTCGGGTAGCGGCTCAGGTCGGGCGGATCGGGGCGCGTGGGGCCGCCGTCGACCGCGGCGTCGGACACGCCGGCGTCGGGCACGCCCATATCGGGCGCGCAGGGGTCGCCGGGGCATTGGAACGTCAGGTCGTCGAGCACCAGGGCGCCGTCGTCGTCGCGGTGGGCGGCGAAGGTGCTGCCGTCGAGGTGCAGCTCCAGCGGGCTGGTGACGGTGCCGACCGCGTCGCCGCACCACTGGTCGGCGTCGAGGGTGCGCGCGTCCATGGTGACGGTGGCGATGACCGGGCTGGCCGAGTCGATGACGTCGGTGCCCAGGTTGAGCGGGTCGGCGGTGAGGATGAAGCGGCCGTCTTCGTCGACGTGGGCCTGCGTCTCGACCAGCGGCGTGGCGTCGAGCGGCTGGGTGTGCAGCCAGAAGCGGGCGACGTAATCGACCGGCGGGGCGCCGTCTTCGCCGTCGGCGTAGTCGAGCGTGATGCGCAGGCCGAGCGGGATGCCGCCCTTGAGCAGCGCGCGGATGAGCCAGCGGCCGCGCAGGTCGGCGAGCGCGCTCGGGCCGCCGACGGGCGCGTTGCAGGCGCTCTCGCGGCGGGCGGCGGTGCGGGCGCGGAAGTCGTCGTAATCGCTGCGCGGCGTGTGCTCGCTGCACGCAAGCGTGAGCAGGGCGAGGGCGAGGAGGCGGCGCTTCACAGGTGCACCTCCAGGTCGAGCGTGGCGTACTGCCGGGCGTCGGTATAGCGGCCGTTGGTCGTCGGCTGCTGCACGCTGTCGCGCACGGTGACGTCGGCGAATTGCTGCCAGATGAAGCTGGCGCTCAACGACAGCTCGGCGGTCAGCTCGACGGTGGCGCCCACACCCATCTCGACGCTCTCGCTCTCGGCGAGGCCGGGTTCGAAGGTGTGCTCGGGCGTCGCGGCGGTCTCGTAGCCGAGGCCGGCGTGCAGGGCGAGGCCGGGCACCAGCGCGTAGTCGGCGCGCAGGCGGCCCATCCAGGTGTCGTCGAAGTCGCGGGCCAGCTCCAAGAGCGTCTCGCCGTTGCGCTTGTTGCGGGCGATCTGCTCGGTCATGACCGACCATTGGTTCCAGACCACCGAGGGGCGCAGCGTCAGCGCTTCGGTGAGCGCGATGGCGGCGCCGAGGCGCACGGTCTGGGCGACGGGCAGGTTGAAGACCGAGCGCTCGACGCCCTCGTCGGCGGTGCCGAAGGTGATGAAAGCGTTGCCTTCGAGGCGGTAATCGGCCTCGGTATGCCAGGTCAGGCCCAAAGCGAGGCCGTCCATGGGCTCGACGCGCAGGCCGAGAATCCAGGTGAGGCCGGTGCCTTCGCCGTCTTCGAGCAGGATGCGGCCTTCGGCGAGGTCGCCGCGCTCGTCGACGAGGCGCTCGGTCTTGTCGGGGTTGCGGGCGCGCAGGGTGTCGAGCGTGACGGCGTTGTAGACCGGGGCGACGCCGAGCGAGACGCCGAGCGGACGGTAGCGCACCGCGAGGCCGGCGCTGCCGCTGAGCATGACCAGGCTGGTATTGATGGTGGCCCAGCGCTGAGGACCGTCGAGGGCGCCAGGGTGCTCGGCGGGCGCGTCGAGAGGGCGCTTCCAGTTGGTGGCGCCGGCGCGGGTGATATAAGCGCCCGCGCCGAAGCCGAGGTCGATGGGGCCAAGCGTCAGGCCGTAGCGGCCGGCGAGCGCGGGCACGACGCCGAGGGCGCCGGTCTCGTTGCGGCCGGCGTTGACCGCGGCGTCTTCTTCCGACACGCCGTTCCAGGCGGCGACGCGGTCATAGCTGGCCTGGCGATCGACGCCGAGCACATGCACCTGCGCCGAGAGGCCGGGGCGGGCGAGCGCGGCCGGGTTCCAGTAGAGCGCAAACGCGCCGGTGTCGACCGGGTCGCCGCGCAGGCCATCAAAGCGGCCGATGAAAAAGGGATTGGCGGCCGCGGGCGTGGTCAGCAGGACCACCAGCGCAGCCAGGCGCCAGACCGTCATCCCGAGTTCCCCAATCGGTGGCTGGTGCGTCAAGGTAGCACGTTGTAGGTGGGGCACGGCAAAAGGTTTCGGTCAGGGTCGCCGCAGGGGCAGATCCGTCTGTCCGTCGCGCCAGCGGGCGCCGCGCTCGGTGCGCTGCAGGCGGGCGCGGCGCCCGTCGCCGAGGCGCAACGTGGCGGTGTCGGCGGTGATCTGCTCGACCGAGAGCGGCTCGGCCTGGGCCTGGCCGAGCGTGCAGGTCGAGGGGCTGAGGGTGAGCTGCAGGCCGGGCGCGAGGCTGTCGGTGAGCGCGGCGGTCACTTCGCGGGCGTCTTCGGGCAGGCCGGCGGCGCGGGCCTCTTCGGCGAGCGCTTCAGTGTCGAGGCGCCAGGTGCCCGTCCACCACTGCGGGTCGGGGCGCGCGGCCGGCGCGGGCTCGTCGGGCACGCCAGCGCAGCCCAGCGCCAGGGCCAGGAGCAAGGCCGCGGCGAGGGCGCGCATCAGACGCTGATCGCGCCTTTGCGGAAGTCGCTGCTCGACAGCTTGACGTTGACCAGCGCTGGCAGCGGGCTGGCAAACGCGCGGGCGAAGGCGTCGTGGAGCTGGTCGGGGTGCTCGACGTATTCGCCGTGGCCGCCGAGGGCCTCGACCACCTTGTCGTAGCGCGTATAGGCCAGCTTGGTGGCCACCACCCGCTTCTCGCCGAACATCTCGACCTGGCCGCGGTAGATCTGCGTCCAGCAGGCGTCGTTGCCGACGACCGCGGTGACCTTGATGCCCTGGCGCACCATGGCCTCGAACTCGAAGCCGTTGAAGCCGACGCTGCCGTCGCCATAGACCAGCACCACGTCGCACTCGGGGCGAGCGAGCTTGGCGGCCATGGCAAAACCGGGGCCGACGCCCAGGGTGCCAAGCGGGCCTGGGTCCATCCACAGGCCGGGGCGGCGCACGTCGAGCGTGTAGGCGGCGGTGGCCACGAAGTCGCCGCCATCGCCGATGACGATGGTGTCGGGCTTGATGAAGCGGTTGAGCTCGGCGCAGACGCGCAGCGGGTTGGGCGGCGCGACGTCGCTGTTGAGCTCGGCGGCCATCTTGGCCAGCTTCTTCTCCTCGGCCGCGTCGAGGTGCGCCTTCCACTCGGTGCGGTCGGGCGCGAAGCCTTTGAGGCGCTCGGCGAGGCCGTTCATGACGAGGCCGGTGTCGCCCACGATGCCTTCGTCGATCGAGCGATTGCGCCCGATCTCGGCACCGTCGAGGTCGATCTGCACCACCTTTGCCTTGTAGTTGAAGACCGAGGCGGCGCCGTAGTTGACCCGGAAGTCGAGCGGCGTGCCGAAGACGATGATCAGATCGGCGGCGGCGAGGCCCTCGCGGCGGCAGCGGCCATAGAGCCAAGGATGTTCCCTCGGCAGCGCGCCGCGGGCCATGCCGTTGACAAAAACCGGGGCCTGCACCGCCTGCACGAAGCGGCGCAGCGCGCCTTCGTCGCGCGACCACCGAAGCTGGCTGCCGCAGATGATCAGCGGGCGCTCAGCGACGCGGATGAGCTCGGCGACGCGGTCGAGCGCGTCGGGGTCGCCCGCCGGCCGCGCGTCGGTGCGCGACTTCGGGTAACGCTCGACCATGCGCTCGCTGACCGGCATCAGCAGCAGGTCGAGCGGCATTTCGAGGAAGACCGGGCCGGGCACGCCGCTGGTGGCGATGCGAAAGGCCGACTGCACGTACTCGCCGAGGCGGCGGCCCTCGGGCACCGAGACGCTCCATTTGGTGACGGAGCGCATCAGCGAGACGTGGTCCATGTCTTGGAGCGAACCCTTGTCGGCGAGCGCGCGGGGGCCGGCGCCGCCGATGAGCACCATCGGCACGCCGGCGCGCTGGGCGTTGGCGACCGCGGTGACCGCGTCGGTCACCCCGGGCCCGGCGGTGACCGCGGCCACGCCCGGCTCGCCGGTCACCCGCGCCCAGCCGTCGGCCGCGTGGGCCGCGCTCTGCTCGTGGCGGGTGTCGACGACCCGGATGCCATAATCGAGGCATCCGTCATAGATGTTCTGGATATGGCCGCCGCAAAGGGTGAACAGGTGCGTCACCCCTTGATCTTGCAGCGCGCGGGCCACGACATGGCCGCCGGCGATCATCGACATGGGCTGCTCCCGAAGCTCGTGGAGGGGATCAGGCGCGGTAGACGCGCACCGACTGCATCGACACCGGGGTGTTGGGCTTGTCGCGCGCGTCCTTGGGCTCGCGGGCGATCTTCTTGATCACGTCGAGGCCCTCGACCACCTCACCGAAGATGGCGTGCTTGTTGTCGAGCCAGGGCGTGGCCACCTCGGTGAGGAAGAACTGGCTGCCGCCGGTGTTGGGCCCGCGGTTGGCCATGCTGAACAGGCCGCCGCGATCGTGGCGCAGGCCGGGGGCAAACTCGTCGGCGATGACGTAGCCGGGGCCGCCGTAGCCTTCGCCGAGCGGGCAGCCGGCCTGGATCATGAAGTTCGGGATCACCCGGTGGAAGAGAATGCCGTCGTAGAACGGCTTGCCGCCGATCTTGCCCGTGGCCAGGCCCACGAAGTTGGCGACCGTGTTCGGCGCCTGCTTCTCATGCAGCTTGCCGATGATCGTGCCGAGACGGGTGGTGATCTCGACATAGAGCTGGCCGTTGCCCGGCACGTCGATGGGCGGGGGGGTAAAGAGCTTCTCCACGGGACTCTCCTCGCTGGTGTCGCCGGACCATAGGGCAGACCGACCCGGCGTGCAATCCTGAGCGGGGGTGAATCAGGGGCAGCGGGGCGTGCCCTTGTCATAAGCGCAGCGGAACCCGGTCAGCGCGTCGGCCGTCTGCTGGCCGCGGCGGCTCGACGGCGCGGCCTGGCAGATGTCTTCCGGCCGGTCGTTGCCGAGCTGGAAGTGGCCGCCGCGCACCGTCCAGGCGCCTTCGATGCCGGCGTCGAACGCGCTCGGGCGCAGGTGTGGCTCGCTGCCCGAGGCGCCCTCGCGCGGTTTGCACCATGGGGTGGGCAGGCAGTTGCGGCCGGTCTCGAACTGCACGCAGTTGAAGGCGAGGCCGGGCACGGTGCAGACGCCCATGCAGGTCTCAGCGACGGCGTCGCAGGCCTGCAGGCAATCGCCGCTATCGGTGGGCAGCGGCGGCGGGTTTTGCTGGCAGTTGCAGTATTGCTGGCAGTTCTCGCCGCATTCTTCGGCGTCGCAGGCGGGGAAGGCCGGATCGTCGACGGTGCCCGGGTTGAAGCCGGCGCGGGCGGCGCAGGCGTATTTGGCCCAGCGCTGGCGGCGCAGCTCGGGCGCGACGTCGAAGACCGGCCCGCAGACCGCGGTGCAGCGGCCGAAGTCGTCGATGCAGGCGCCCTCGTAGCGACCCACCGCGCTCTCGGGGTCGAGGTCGATGCAGGTGTCGGCGCTGGCGGCGGCGGTCAGCAGGCTGCGCGTGGCCGCGGGCAGGGGCTTGCCAGCGCTCCAGGTGAAGACGTCGGTCAGCGGGCCGCCGGGCTGCTGCGCGTCGCAATAGGCCAACGGGTCGTATTCGTCGGCCGTCCACTCGCGGGCGTTGCCGGCCAGATCGTGCACGCCCTGGGCGGTGCGGTCGGCGGTCGACGACATGACCGGGCGCACGCGGCTGCCGCAGGCGCCCACGGCCACCGCGTCGCGCTGGTCGCTGTTCTCGCAGCCGTCGAGCAGCAGCGCGTCGAGCGACGGATCCTCCCAGACGCGGTCGCGGGCGCCGCGGCTGGTGGCGACAAATTCCCACTCGGCCTCGGTGGGCAGGCGGCCGCCGCGGAAGGTGCAGTACTTGATGGCGTCTTCGTGCGAGACGCCGAGCGCCGGGTACTCGCCGAAGGTCTCGTGCTCGGTGTAGTAGCGCGCGATGAAGCCGTCCCCGTTGGGCGTCACAAAGCGGGGGTAGTCCACCACGAAGACCGGCACCTGGACGCTGCCGCAGC
>JAGQJJ010000221.1 GCA_020430675.1 Myxococcales bacterium | reverse complement strand
CGGCGCCCGAGCCGGTCCTGCGCGCCGCGCCCATCCGCCCGCGCCGCAGCGCGCCCCGCCTGCGCGCCCTGCTGGCGAGCGTGCTGCCCGCCCTGGTGGTCTGCGCCCTGCCGACGCTGGGCCTGTAATCGCCCGGTCAGCTCAGCAGCGCTGCGCCCAGCGATACGATCAGCCCCACCAACACCGTCGGCCCGAAGACCAGGGCCACGCGCGCGCCCAGGCGCCACCCCCCGACGCTGGCGGCGATGATGCCCTTGGTGATGGTATTGGCGCCGGCGGCGAGCACCAGGGCGGTGACCGCGGGCTCGGTGGCCAGGCCCTCCCGGTGCAGGCGGCTGATGGTCAGGGTGATGGCGTCGACGTCGGTGATGCCCGCCACCAGCGCCGAGACGTAGAGGCCGGCGTCGCCAAACGCGCGCTGGGCCCAATGGGCGAGCACCAGCACGCCGACGTAGATCGCCCCGAACTTGAGCGCGGCGGCCAGGGTGAAGGGGTTGCGCACGTCGAGGCCCTCGTGGGCTTCGCCGGGCGGCTTGCGGCGGAAGGTCAGCACCAGGGTCATGAGCACCGCGGCGGCGCCCATGCCACCGATGGGCAGCAGCGCGGGGCCGACGAGTCGATCGTCGACGACCGCGACTTCGAGCAATTGCCGCGGGAACATCAACGCGCTGGCCAGGGTGATGCCGGCGGCGGCGGCGGCGGTCAGGTCGACGTTTCGGCGGGCGCGGCCGGAGAACTCCAGCGTGACCGCGGTCGACGAGACCATGCCCCCGAGCAGGCCGGTGACGAGCATGCCGCGGCGGGCGCCGATGAGCCGCATCGCGATATAACCCGCGAAGCCGATCGCGGCGATCAGGGTGACCATGAGCCCGATCTCGCGCGGGTTGAAGGGCTCGACCGGGCCCACCTGCCGGTCGGGCAGCAGCGGCAGCACGATGAGCAGCAGCACGCCAAGCTGGCCGGCGGCGTAGATCTCGACGTCGGCGATGCGCTCGGCGAGCAGGTGCAACGGACGGCGCAGCGCCAGGATGGCCATCGCCGAGACCGCTGCGGCCGCGACCAGGCTCCACCGGGCGATGGGGCTCAGGCCGGGCAGCGGGGTCAACGCCGCGAAGCCGAGCAGCATCGTGAGCACCGCGGCCATCTCGGTGGTGATGCCGCGCGACGGGATGCGCGAGAGGCCCAGCCACGCCGAAGCGACGAGCATCAGGCCGGGCAGGAGCAGCAGCGCCGCGGCCGGCCAGACGCCGAGCGCGAGGCTCAGCAGGCCGGACATGCCGCCGTAGAGCGCCACGAGGGCAAAGGTGCGCACGCCGCCGAAGCGGGCGCTCTCGCCCTGACCGTGACCGCGCTCGCGTTCGAGGCCGATCAGCAGCCCGGCGCCCAGGGCGACGCCGAGGCCGATGAGCGCGTGGTTCCAATCGATGGGGGGGTCAGGCACGACGGGCCTCCGCGGATGGGGCCAGCCTACTCCATCGATGCGCCGGACGGGAGTTCGTGCCCCCGTCCGGTGGACGGCGCCGCTCAGCGGCCGCCGCGCTTGCCCGGGGTGCCCGGCACGCCCCCGGCTTCATCGTTGGTGTTGGCGGGGTCGCCCTGGTTCGAGTTGCCCGGATCGCACGCTTCGGGGCCATTGCCGACGCCCTGGTTGCATGCGGCGTGGGGCTTGACCACCTCGACCGTGCACGTCTTCTCGGTGGCATTGCCGCTGCCATCGGTGCCCAGCAGCGTCCACTCGACGTGGTCGCCGACGCCGCCGCTGTCTTCGATGCAGAAGACGCCGCCGCCGAAGTGCACCACGCACGAGCCGGTCTTGTCGACCCGCTTGCCGGCGCCGTTGATGGCCCAGCAATCGTAGTCGGTGACCTGGAGCTCGACGCTGCAATTGTCGGCGCCGGTCGCGGTGAAGCAGATCGGCGCGTCGCGCGGGGTGATGGTCTCGGGCGTGTTGCACTCGACCGTGGGCGGGGTGTGGTCGACCACGGTGACCGTGGCCACACACTGGTCGGCGAACTGCGCGTCGGCGACGGTCAGCGTGACGTCGGTGACGCCGAGCGGGTAGTCGCAGACCGGCACCTGGGTGACGGTCAGCGGGTCGCCGTCGGGGTCGAAGCTGCCGTCGTCAACGCTGGCGCAGCCCAGGCAGGCCTTGTCGGCTTCGACCACGCGGTCGGCGCAGACCGCGACCGGAGGCCGATTGGCCGGGCAGCCGGGCAGGTCGGGGCTGGGATCATCACCGGCGGGCACCTCCGGGCAGGCGTCGCAGGCGTCGCCCACGCCGTCGAGGTCCAGGTCTTCCTGCTCGGGGTTGACCACGTCGGGGCAATTGTCGACGTCGTCGCAGATGCCGTCATCGTCCGAGTCGAGGCAGGCGCCGCCGACCGAGCGCTGCAGCACCAGGATGGCGTAGGCCTGACCCGAGCAGGTGTTCCAGGTGCCGACCGGGCTCTGGAAATAGCCGTTGGCCGCCTGCTGGGTCATCAAGGTATAGGCATAGTCGTAGTACCAGCGGGCGCTCTCCTCTTCGTAGTACGCGCCGCCGTTGGGGCCGGGCAGGTTGGGGCCGCGCACCGCGGGGCGCGCGTCGACCGCCGGGTCGCGATGCATGATGCGCGGGCCCACCGCGCCCAACGTGCCGAGCACGCTGGGGTGCCAGCCGCCGTCCGCCGGGTCCATGTTCGACTCTTCGATCAGGCTGTAGGCCTTCGAGGAGTGGAACAGATAGTAGTAGTACGAGGCCGCCCAGCTGTTCTGGGCGTGGGCGATGCTCTGGTAGTTGTAGCGCTCGGTGAGCCACTGCAAGGCGTCGGCGGGGCCGGGGTCGGCCAGCGTCGAGTTGCCGAGCAGCTGGCAGAACAGCGCCGAGGCGGTCTGCTGATACGAGGGCGCGTAGCCGGTGGTGCGGTAGCCGTGGCCCCGACCGCCGTAGCCGTCGTTGCTCGCGCTCATCATACGGTGATAGCCGGCGGCGGTGCGCGCGAGCACCGCGTCGATCTGGGCGGCGAGGGCCGGGTCATTGCCCAGGTCGGGGTCGAGGAAGTAGCCGCGCGCCGCCGCGAGGCCGCCCACGGCAAACTGCGTGGTCGACGAGTCATTGCCGGCGCCGTTATAGCCCCAGAAGCCGTCGTTGTTGCCGCCGTTGGTCACGACCGCCATCGTGGTCTGGGCCAGGCGCCGCATGGTCTCGTCGACGGTGCGGTTGGCCGTGCTCGGCACGTCCGGGCCGCCGGTGCGGGCATAGAGCGACATGGCCATCATGCTCGCGCCGTAACCATAGGCGTAGAAGCCGTTGGTCCAGGCCTTGTCGATCATCGCGCCGACCGCGGTGCGGAGCAGCGCCTGGTCGCCGTCGGACGAACCCACATAGCCCCGAATATGCGCTTCGAAGTCCGCCGACTCGCGCCTTTCGAGCAGCGCCAGCGCGGTCAGGCCGTTGGCCCAGTCGCAGCTTGCGCCGATGTAGTGGTTGTTGCGCAGGTAGTCGAGGCCTGCGTCGATGGCGTCGTTGACGTCGGCGCCGAAGTTGGTGATTCGGGCCTGGGCGGTGCCCCAGCCCATCGTCAGCGCCAGCGCCGCGATGAGCAGCGCGTGCCGGCGGTGATTTTGGATGGCCAACATGGCTCACCTCCTCTCGATCGGAGACTGGCGAGCCGCCGCGCTTCAACGAGACCACCTGGTCACATCAACCGGCGGGGCAGTCTCGGCTCTTTTGCAACACAAGACCCGTGCCGAGGGCAGAAACGCCTATTGACGGTCAGGCATGTTACGTCGGGGCGACCTGGCGGGGTTTTCTGGCGGGCCGATGTTGCTCTTATCGACCGTTGAGTCAGCCGTAGCGCGTCCAGAGCGAGAAGCCGGCGGCGCCGAGGGCGAGCAGCAGACCGAGCACCAACAGGGTCGAGATGAGGCCGAAGAAGCCGCGCAGGGCGACCAGGGCGTCCATCAGGTGGGCGAGGTCGTCGCCGGCGGTCTGCACGATGCGGCGGAAGTACTTGGCCGAGCGCCTGGTGAAGAGGCCGGCGGCGATGAAGATGAGACCTTGGATGACCGCGGCGATGCCGCCGTACCAGGCCTCGGTGCGATGGGTCTCAACCCCGGTGCGAAGCTGGTCGAGGCCGCCTTTGACCGCGTCGGCGATCTCGGCCGGCACCTGGGTCGGCATCTCGGGGGTGGGCGCAAAGAGCGGGGCGAGCCCGAGCGCGCCGACGAGCAGGATGGCGAGGCCGCAGAGCCAGAAGAAGAGGCCCACGATGCCCATCTTGTCGGCCAGCGCGCCGATGGTGCGGTTCTCTTCGCGGTTGAATTCGTACGACACGCGGCCTCCCGAGCTGAGGGGTCATTGCGACGGTACTCCGAGTGGCGGCGGCGTCCAATCCTGCTGTTGAAGTACAGGCTCGGGTGTCACTACGATGACGGCACGCTGCAGGAGAAGCCATGATCGTGCGCCGTGTCGTGCCCCTCGTCGCCCTCGCTCTATCCCTTGGCTGCACCGACGACGCTGGCGTCGGCGGCCCAAACGGGCCCGACGCCAGGCCCCCCGCGGTCGACGCCGATCTGCCCCCGCTGGTCGACGTGCAAGTGCGCGACATGCGGGTCGATCTCGACGACTTCGGCGAGGAGTGCGACGACAACGCGCAATGCCTCGCGCAGCTCTGCACCGAGCGGCCCGAAGGCGGCCAGGTGTGCACGCGGCGCTGCCGGGTCAACGACGACTGCCCCGCCGGCTGGGAGTGCCGCCCGCTGGCCAACGACGGGCCCGATACCACGCTGTACTGCCTGGCCGACGCCAATGACCTGTGCAAGCCGTGCGAGTCGCACCTGGAATGCGATGACAGCGGCGATCTGTGCCTGCACATCGGCAACGGGTTCTACTGCGGCGAGAACTGCGCCGATGATGGCCGCTGCCCGCCGAGCTTCGAGTGCGCGACGCTGACGGTGCGCATCAGCGGCGAGGATCGTGAGGTGCAGCAGTGCATCCCGGCCGACGGGGCCGGGTGCGCGACGTGCGTCGACGCCGACAACGACGGGTACGGCGATGGCGAGGACTGCCTGGGCTTCGACTGCGCCGATGACGATCCCACGATCTATGAGGGCGCGCCCGAGCTCTGCGATGGCAAGGACAACAACTGCAACGCGCAGACCGATGAGCGCGCGCAGCTCGTTGACGCGCCGGTCGACTTCGGCTGCCTCGACACCGGCGTCTGCGCCGGCGCCCCGGTGGTCTGCCGCGAGGGCGCGTGGTCGTGCGATTACCCGGGCAGCTATGACCCGGGCGATGAGGTGCGTTGCGACGGCAGCGACAACGACTGCGATGGCCGCGTGGACGAGAGCTTCGACCACCAGACCGACCCGCAGCATTGTGGGGTGTGCAATAACGCCTGCAGCTACGACCACGCGGCGCCGCTCTGCGTCGACGGGCGGTGCGCGCTCGGCGACTGCGAGCCGGGCTGGCACAACGCCGATGGCAACGCGGGCAACGGCTGCGAGTACGGGCCCTGCCAGCTGAGCAATATGGGGCTGGAGCAGTGCGATGGCATCGACAATGACTGCGACGCTGCGGTCGACGAAGAGCTGCGCGTGGCCTGCGGCATGGACGTCGGGCAGTGCCGTAGCGGCTTTCAGGGGTGCATCGATGGGCGCCTCGCCGACTGCGAAGGCGCGATCGGACCACAGCCCGAGGTCTGCGACGGGCTTGATAATGACTGCGATGGCCAGCCCGACGAGGACTTCGGCATTCTGTCGGACGTCAACAACTGCGGGCGCTGCGGTTTTGTCTGCGATCTGGCCGAAGCCAGCGCGCGGTGCAGCCAGGGCGCGTGCCTGATCGACAACTGCAACCCGGGCTTCTGGGATAACAACGGCAACGACGCCGACGGGTGCGAGTACGCTTGCACGCTGAGCAATCAGGGCGTCGAGGCCTGCGATCAGGTCGACAACGACTGCGATGGCGCCATCGACGAGGGCATCGACCTGGAGAGCGATCCGCTCAATTGCGGCGGCTGCGGGCGGCGCTGCGCGTACGAGCATGCCTCGGGCCGCTGCGACGCGCGGCAGTGTTCGCTGGGCATGTGCAACCCCGGCTTCCACGACATCGACGGCAACCCGGCGAACGGCTGCGAGTACGAGTGCCAGCCGTCGGCGGAGGAAGATCTGCCCGATCCGGGCTTTGTGGACGCGGACTGCGACGGGCTCGACGGCGAGATCGAAGACGCGATCTTCGTGGCGCCGCGGGGCAATGACGTGAACGCGGGCACGCTGGCGGCGCCGGTGGCGACCATCGCGCGGGCGATGGATCTGGCGCTGGGCAGCGACCCGCCGAAGTACATCATCGCCGCCGAGGGCGTGTATGAGGGCACCGTGACGCTGCGCGCCGGGGTGCGCATCTACGGCGGCTATCGGCCGGGGCCGCGCTGGGCGCGCTCGGCGGACTACGAGACGATCATCCGCGGCGGGGCGCGCGGGGTCATCGCCGACGGGCTGGCCGGGCCGGCCTCGCTGACGCGGGTGACGATCGAGTCGACGACGCCCAACCAGGCCGGCGCAAGCAGCTATGGGCTGTGGGTGCGCAACAGCGGCGATCTGCTCACGCTCGACGCCTGCAAGGTGCGGGCGGGCGATGGCGCGGCGGGCAACGGCGGCGGCAATGGCGACGTGGGCGGGCCCGGTCAGGGCGGCGGCACCGGCGACTCGGGCTGCGACGGCGGCTTGCTCGGCACCGGCGGCTGCAACGCGCG
>JAGQJJ010000220.1 GCA_020430675.1 Myxococcales bacterium | reverse complement strand
CAGCGTCCGCCGAGGCCGCGCCGATCATGCCCTCCGACATCGTGGTCGTGCTCGATCAGTCGGGCTCGATGGCCGGCCAGCGCTTCGTCGACGCGGTCGCCGCGGTGCGCGCCCTGATCGGCCGCCTGCGCCCCGGCCACTACGCCGACGTGCTGGTGCTGCACGGCGACCGCGCCCACCCCTACGAGAGCATCGTCGCCGCCACCGCGCCCGACGGCCGGTCGGTCGTGCTCAAGATCGGCAGCGGGCGGTTCGCCGAGCGGCTGCTGGCCGAGCACGCCATCCTGACCGATCTGGAGGGCGTCGCTGGGGTGGCGCGCGCGCTGGGCCTGGAGGTCGACGGCGCCGAGACGGTGCTGGTGCTCGAAGGGCATGACGAGACCGATCTCCGGTCGCGGGTCGGGCACCTCGACGCGGCGACGGCGGCTGAGCTGGGCGTGCAGCTCGCGGGCATCCTGGCCGATGTGCATCAGGCGGGCGTGGTGCACCGCGACGTCAAGCCGGCCAACGTGCTGATCTCGCGGCAGGGCGCGCTGCGGCTGATCGACTTCGGGTTGAGCACCAGCCCCAGCCGCACCCGGGCCGACGCGCGCTTCGAGGGCACGCTGGCGTATATGGCGCCGGAGCAGACCGGGCGCATGGACTGCGACGTCGACGCGCGGGCCGACCTGTACGCGCTGGGCGTGACGCTCTTTGAGCTGGTGACGGGGCGGCTGCCCTTCGAGCGGGACTCGCCGCTCGACTACGTGCAAGCGCATCTGGCTCTACGACCGCCACGGGCGGATGAGGTGGCGCCGATGGTGCCGGCGACGCTGGCCGACATCATCGACCGGCTGCTGCGCAAGGATCGCGAGCATCGCTACCAGACCGCCGCGGGCGTGCGGGCCGATCTGGCGCAGGTCGTCGCGGCGCTGCGGGCGGACGAGGCGGTGCCGCGTTTTGCGCTGGGGCGCGCCGATCGCCGCCGACATCTCGCGCCCGGCCGGCTGGTGGGCCGCGAGGCGGTTGTGCGCCGGCTGATGGAGCGGGTGCTGACGCTTGCCAATCGGTCGTCGCTCACGTTGCTGATCGGCGAGGCGGGCATCGGCAAGTCCTCGGTGGTCGATGCGCTGCGCCGCCCGGTGATCGCGGCCGGCGGGCTGCTGTTTGATGGCAAGTTCGAGCAGTACCGCACCGTTCGGCCGTTCTCGGCGTTTGGCGAGGCGCTCGACCATCTGGCGCGCCAGATTCTGGGCGAGCCCGACGCGCTGCTCGCGCGCTGGACCGAGGCGCTGCAGACCGGGCTGGGTCCGCTGGCGGCGGTGCTGGTCGAGCTGGCGCCGCGCTTCGGCGCGCTGTTCGGGCCGGTTGTGCCGCTGGCGCAAGGTGGGCCCGACGCGGCGCGCAACCGCGTGCGCATGGCGGTCGAGCGCCTGATGGCGACCGCGGCCAGCATGGTCGAGGGTCCGCTGGTTTTTGTGATCGACGACCTGCAATGGGCCGATGCCGGCAGCCTGTTGCTGCTCGGCGGCCTGCTCGGGGGCAATACGCCGGTCGCGGTGGTGACCGCGGCGCGCCCGGCGACGCCGGCGCCCTGGGAAGCGCTGCTGGCCGAACAGGCGGCGCTGGGGCGGTTGGTGGAGACCGAGACCGTCGAGCCGCTGACCGACGCCGACATCGCCGCCCTTGTGGCCGATCTGACCGAGCGCGCCGTCGGTGAGGTGGCCGATCTGGCGCGGCTGACGGCCGATCGCTCCGAGAACAACCCGCTGCTGGCGCGGCAGTTTCTCACCTTCCTGGTCGACACCGGGCGCCTGCGTCCGCACCCCGACGGCGGCTGGCAATGGCGCATCGAAGAGGTGCTCGGCGCGGGTCTGCCTGAGACGCTGGCCGAGACGCTGGCGGCGCGGCTGGATCGGCTGTCGGGCGAGCAGCTCGATGTTTTGTGCACCGCGGCCTGCGTGGGGCTGGCGTTTGAGCCGCACCTGGTCTTCGAGCTGCTCGCGTTGCCGCGGCGCACTTTCGACGCGGCGCTGGGCGTGCTGCGCGAACAGGGCCTTCTCACCGCTGACGCGCGCTCGTGGCGATTTGCCCATGACCGCATCCAGGAGGCAGCCCTGCGGCTGCTGGGCGCCGAGGCGCGAGCGCGACTGCATCGGCGCATCGGGCAGCATCTTCTGGCGCAGGCGGGCGAGGGCACGCTCTTCACGCTGCTCGACCATCTGAACCAGGGCGGGGCGCCCGATGATCCCGAGGAGCTGGCGCGCTTGAATCTGGTGGCCGGCAAGCGGGCGCTCGATCGCGGCGCATGGCAGGCGGCGGCGGCTTATCTTCAGACCGGCCTCTCGTTGGTGCCGGGCAAGGCCGCCGATGGGCCGGGCGCCACGCTGCGCTTCGAGCTGGCGCTTGAGCGGGCCCAGGCGGCCTACCTGATCGGCGAGCACGCCGACGCCGACGCGCGATTTCAGGCGCTGCTGGCCGTCACCACCTCGCGCGAGGCGCGGCTTCGGGTCGCCTTCCGCCGCGTGGTGCTGCTGACAGCGCGCGATCGCATGGTCGAAGCGCTGGCCACCGGGCTGGCGGCGCTCAACGAGCTGGGCCTGGGCCTGCCGACGCGCTGGCATCCGGTGCGCGGCATGCTGGCCGCCGCCCGCGCCTGGTGGTTGACCCGCATCAGTCGCTCGCAGACCTGGCTGGCGCTGCCGCGGGTCTCGGATCCTGAGTCGGCGATGGTGTTCCGCCTGATGTCGGCGCTCAACGGCGCAGCCTACGCGATCGACAAGCGGCTCTTCGTGCACCTGCTCAGCCGCACGCTGACCGAGCTGCGGCGCCGCGGGCGTTCGTCGTGGGCCGGCATCGTGCTGTCGACCTTCACCATCATCCTGCTGGGCATGGGCCGACATGCGCAGGCGCTGGCGCTCATCGATGTGGCGCTGCAGCTGGGCGACGAGCTGCCGCCGGGTCCGGCGACGCGGCTGGCCTACGCGCATTGGATGTTCGCGCGGCCGTGGCAGCGACCGCTGCGCACATGCATCGCGCCGATGCGGGCGGCGGCGCGGGGCGCGATGGAGGCGGGCGACATCGAGTACGCGCTGCTGCTGCTGACCGGCATGCACGTGATGCAGTTCTTCGGCGCCAGCCATCTGGGCGAGCTGGAGACCGAGCTGGGCCAGACGCGCGCCCGGCTCGCGCCCTATAGCAGCGGCACGCGGCTTGTGGTGCAGGCGCAGATGCAGCGCTGCGTGGGGCACCTGACCGGCACCGTGCCGCTCGACGCCGCCGATCTGGCCCGCGGCAGCGTGCCCGGCGACCGCGCCAACATCATCGAGCGCCGCCTTTTGTTTGCGATTCCAGTGCTTTGTGTCTTCGGCTGCTTCGACGACGCGGTGGTCGCCGCCGGGCGCATTCGGGGCCCGGAGCGGCTGCAATACTTCGGGCTGGCGTTCGGCCCGATGTTCGCCTTCTACGCCGCGCTGGCCCATCTCTGCGCCGGGCGTGGGGCGCGACGGGCGCATCGGGTGCGCCGCCGGCTCGAACCGCTGGCGGCCCGGTACCCCGAGAACTTCCGCGCGTTTGCCCTGTGCCTCGACGCCGAGCTGGCCCGGCACGGGGGCCGCCATGCCGAGGCGCTGGCCGCGTATGGCCAGGCGGCCAATGAGGCCGGCGCGCAGGGCAATCGGCTGCTTCAGGGGCTGATCGAAGAGCGCTGGGCTTCGCTGTATGCGGCGCTGGGTCTCGAAATGGAGGCGCACGCCCACCTGCACCACGCGCTGTCGGTCTACGCGGCCTGGGGGGCGGCGGCCAAGGTCGCCGCGCTCACCGCCGCCCATCCCGGGCTGGCCGAGGCGGGCCGTTCCGGTGAGCGACGCGCGCTGTCATCGCGGGCGAGCACCTCGTCGCTCAAGGACGTCGGCCGCGAGCTCGACATGGCGACGGTGTGGTCGGTCACGCGTGAGCTGTCGAATGATCTGCGGCTGGGCGCGGTGGTCGAGGTGCTGTTGCACGCGGCCTTGCACAACGCGGGGGCCACCGCCGGGGTGCTGGCGCTGAGCGAAGCGGACGGCACGCTGCGCGCGGTTGGGCGGCGGTCGGTCGATGGGCCGCACGAGGCGCTCGACGCGCCGCTCGGGTCGGTGCCCGACGCGCCGGGCAGCCTGATGCGCTTTGTCGCCCGCACCCGCGAGCCGGTGGTGCTCGAACAGGCCGACGAGGGCCGCTTTGACGACGAGGCGCTGCGGGCGCGGCCGCATCTCGCGGTGCTCTGCGTGCCGCTGAGCACGCGCGATCGCGACGTAGGCGTGCTCTATCTCGAAAACGACCGCGTGGTGGGCGCTTTCACCGGCGAGCGCATCCATGTGCTGCAGCTCATCGGCATGCAGGCCGCCGTCTCGTTGACCAACGCGCGGCTGCATCAGGCGACCGAGCAGCTCGCGCAGACGCTGGAGCAGCGCGTCCTGGAGCGCACGGCCGAGCTGGCGGTGGCCCGCGACCTGGCGCTGGAGGCCACGCGGGCCAAGAGCGCCTTCCTCGCCGCCATGTCGCATGAGATTCGCACGCCGATGAACGGCCTGCTGGGCACGGCGCAATTGCTCGCCGACACGAGGCTCGATGGGCGGCAGAAGGACTACGTCGACATCATCGGCGGCTCGGCTTCGGCGCTGCTGACGGTGCTCAACGACATCCTCGACTTCTCGAAGATCGAAGCGGGCAAGTTCGACATCGAATCGCGGCCGTTTTCATTGCGCGACACCGTCGAGGACTCGGCGCATCTGGTCAGCGAGCTGGCCGAGCGCAAGGGGCTGGTGCTGACGGTGCGGCTTGAGGGCGAAGGCGCGGATCGGGTCATCGGTGATGGGGCGCGGCTGCGGCAGGTGCTGCTCAACCTGGTCAACAACGCCATCAAGTTCACCGAGCGTGGCGGGGTCACGATTTGGGCGCGGCGGCTCGACGGCGACGCGGTGCGCTTCGAGGTGCAGGACACCGGCATCGGCATTCGCCCTGACCACCAGCGCCGGCTGTTTCAGCCCTTCTCGCAGGCCGATGACACCATCAGCCGGCGCTTCGGCGGCACCGGTCTGGGGCTGGCCATCTCGAAGCGGCTCATCGAGCTGATGGGCGGTCAGATCGGGGTCGAGAGCGCCGTCGGTCGGGGCTCGAAGTTCTGGTTCGAGCTGCCGCTGCCGCCTGATACCGCCGCGCCGGTGCCGTCGGCGGCGCCCGAACGCCTGCTGCCGCTCAGCGTGCCGGCCGCCGACCGCCCTCCGCCGCGCGTGCTGGTGGTCGAAGACAACCTGGTCAACCAGAAGATCACGCGGTGGATGCTGGAGAAGCACGGCTATCACTGCGTGGTCGTCGGCGATGGCGTGCGCGCGCTCGAAGCGCATGCCCACGCCGAGCACGACATCATCTTGATGGACTGCCAGATGCCCGAGATGGATGGCCTCGAAGCCACCCGCCGGTTGCGCGCCCGGGGCTGCCGCCTGCCGATCATCGCGCTCAGCGCGGGCGCCCTCGATGATGAGCGCGCCGCGTGTCAGGAGGCCGGCATGGATGACTTCATCGCCAAGCCGATCAAGATGCCCGAGCTGCTGGCGGTCATCGAGGCCCACCTGGCGCGGGCGGCGGCTGATCAGGGGGTGGGGAACTCGACCGGGTCGTGAGCGCAGATCATGTGCAGTGACGCGCCCTGCGCGGTGAACAGCTCTTGGAGGCGGCCCAGGTTCCGGCGGCGCAGGTCATTGTCGAAGGCCAGGATCTTCTCCAGCCGCTGAATGCCGCGCGGCACCTCGTCGGGCGCGGCGATCGAGCGACGGTCGAAGTAGGCGTCGCCGCAGTGCAGCCACCAGCCGTCATCGCCTTTGACCGCCACCGCGCAATGGCCGCGGGTATGGCCGCGCACCGGCACGAGCAGCACGTCGGGCACGACGCCGGGCAGCGGACGGACGCGCTCGAAGCCATGCCAGCCTTCGCCCTCTTCGACGGCGTGCAGATGCCAATCGGGGCCATGCGCCCATTGCACGGGCAGGTAGCGGCCCTTCTCGGGCAGCGTCTCACGCTTCATCGCCGCGGCGTGCTCTTCAGCGAAGACATGCACCTGGGCGTGCGGGAAGTCGGAGAGCCCGCCGGCGTGGTCGAGGTCGAGGTGGGTCACCACGATGTGGCGCACGTCGGCCGGCTTGAAGCCCAGCGCCTGCACCTGGGCCACGGCGGTCTCGGCGGGGTCGAAGGCGGGCCCCATCATCTTTGCGTAGAGGCGCCCGACCCGCTTGCCGCGCTGCTCGACCTCGGCCATGCCGAAGCCGGTGTCGATCAGGATGAGGCCGTCGGGGCTCTCGACGAGCAGGCAATGGGCCACGAAGTGCGAGCGTTTGAAGAGCGACTTGCAGGCCACCGGGCACATCGTCACGCAGTTGAGGTGGTGGATCTTCATCGGCGCGCCTCGTCCTTTGCGGCCCGGGCGATCAGAGCTTGACCACCTTGGCGTCGACCACGCCCGCGCGGCCGGTGAGGTTGCGGGTGTCAACCACGCGCCGGGCCTGCGCCACGAGGCGCGCGGCGTCGAAGTAGCCGTGGTCGGTCACGATGACCACACAATCGTATTCGCCGAGGGTGTCGTAGTCGAGCGGCGTGCTCGACATGGAGGGCCCGTCGCCGTGGGTGCCGAGCTCGAGGGTCGGCACGTAGTCGTCGTGGTAGTGCACGTCGCCGCCGCGCGCGATGAGGCCCTCGATGACCGGCACCGCGGGCGACTCGCGCCAGTCGGTGA